>SLQW01000010.1 GCA_007131295.1 Pseudomonadales bacterium
CCTGCATATCTCACCGATGCGCGAAGCGAGGGCGTGGAGATGCCGGGAAAGACAAGGCGCGCGACAGTTCGGGCGCGCAGGCGTACTCTACAGTACGTCGAGCACCCGGGCCGAGCGCAACGCAGGATTTCCCGGTAGATCCGCGGCCGCAGCCGTGAATCGGTGAGATATGCAGGCTAGTTGGCCATGTCGGTCAGGTCCTTGACCGTGAGCAGGTCGATCCAGTGCGCCTGAAATTCTCCTGAAACAGGATCCCGATAGTCGGGCTGATGCAGGTGTCAGCAAAGCACCACGCGTAGCGGATCACCGGACATAGTGTTCGTACTGGCCGAGCATTTCGGGCGTAACCAGAGTGATGCCTCCCGGACTCACCTCGAAGCGGGCGCGATCGGAGGCTTCGTCGTATCCGATCGTCATGCCGTCGGGAAGCGTACAGCCCGTCTCGATGACCGCACGACGTATGCGGACGTTGCGACCAACCCGCACGTGGGGCAGGAGAACGGATTCCTCGATCAGCGATCCGTCTTCCACGATCACATAACAACTTAGCAGCGAGCGCCGGACCATGGCACCGGAAACGATGCAGCCGCCCGCCACCATGGAATCCACGGCCATGCCGGTGCGGTCGGGATCGGCGAACACGAACTTCGCTGGAGGAGCCTGTGGCTGCCAGGTCAGGATCGGCCAGCGCATGTCATAGATGTTGAGTTCCGGCGTTACGTCGATCAGTTCGAGGTTCGCGCGCCAATAGGATTCGAGATCACCGACATCGCGCCAGTAGGCATCGCCTCCCGTCTCGAGGTCCCGGAACGGAAATGCGAAAACCCGGTCTCGTGTGACCGCACGCGGCAGGATGTCGCGGCCGAAATCATGGCTCGACGCGGCGTCGTCGGCGTCTTCTGCCAGGGCCTGCAGCAGATAGTCGGTGCCGAACACGTAGATGCCCATCGATGCCAGAGCCTGGTTCGGATCTCCCGGAATGCCCGCGCAGGTGTCCGGCTTCTCCTCGAAGCGGTTAACGCGCATGTCACCATCCACTGTCATGATGCCGAAGGAACGCGCCTGCTCGATCGGAACCGGCAGGCAGCCGACGGTGACGTCGGCGTCGTTGCTGACATGCGCGGCAAGCATCGCGCCGTAGTCCATCTTGTAGACATGGTCACCACCGAGGATGAGCAGGAACGCGGGGTCATGCAGGCGGATGATGTCCTGATTCTGGTGCACCGCGTCCGCGGTGCCCACGTACCACCCGGCTCCCGTGCGTTGCTGCGCCGGCAGGAGCTCGATGAACTCTCCGAGCTCCGCGTGCAGGAAGCCCCAGCCGAACTGGACGTGCTGGATCAGAGAATGGGCCTTGTACTGGGTGAGGATACCGATCCTGCGGACGCCGGAATTGACACAATTGGAAAGTGGAAAGTCGATGATGCGGAAGTGGCCGCCAAAAGGGACCGCGGGTTTCACCCGATGGGAGGTCAATGCGCCGAGACGCGTGCCCTTGCCGCCCGCCAGGATGAGTGCGAGCGTGTCACGCGTGATCAGGCTGACGAAACGTTCGCTCACCTGTTGCGGCGTATCCATGGAGGCTCCTGTGGCAGAACTTGGCGACCGCGCCATTGAAACATCGGGAAAGTTTCTGGATGTTGACAGCGGTCAACGCCACTCACGTAAGAGCAGCCGATGGTTGTGAATGCTGCGAATGTCCCTGGTGCGCCTACTTTGACTGATGCAGGTCTCGAGGAACTGGCGCGACGGCTGCAAACCGGTCGCCTGCACGAGCCGCACCATCTGTTGGGTCCCCTTGCGTCCGGGGGAGTGCGCGCGTGGTTGCCTGGTGCCCTCGCTGCCTGGGTGGAGCCCGGGGCGCTGCGCATGATCTGCGTCGATCAGGAAGGATTATTCGAGTTTCCGGGCCGCGTTGCGCCCGGGTATCGGCTGCGGTGGCGTGACCACGACGGGCGCGAACACGAAGCCGCCGATCCCTACGCGCATGCGCCTGAAATCGCTCAGGAAAGGCTCGAGTGCTTCGGTCGAGGCGAAGAGATTCGTGCCTGGCAGTGGTTGGGTGCGCATGAAGTCACGCAGGATGGTGTCGCCGGCACGCGCTTCGCCGTCTGGGCCCCGAACGCCGAGCGCGTCAGCGTCGTCGGCGATTGGAACGGGTGGCATGGACTGTGGCATCCAATGACGGTGCGTGGGTCCAGCGGCGTCTGGGAATTGTTCCTTCCGGACGTGCGCGCTGGCGCCCTCTACAAGTTCGAAATCCGCAACCGTGACACAGGACGCGTGGTGGTCAAGGCGGACCCCTTTGCGCAGTTCTGCGAACTGCGTCCGCACACGGCTTCGGTCGTTGCCGGCTCAAGCCACCATGGTTGGCGGGATGCGTCCTGGTTGAACGAACGGCCGGATTGGCGCCATGCACCCATGGCCATCTACGAACTTCATCCGGGATCCTGGCGGCGCCATCCTGACGGCCGTTTCCTAGACTATCGCGAGCTCGCTGCTGCACTGGTACCGGAGCTGCTCGAACTGGGATTCACCCACGTCGAGTTCCTGCCGATCACGGAGCATCCGTTCGACGCGTCGTGGGGATACCAGACCACTGGCTACTTTGCGCCAACCAGGCGTTTCGGCACGCCTGACGATTTCCGTTACCTGGTCGATACGCTGCATGGCCATGGCATCGGCGTGATCCTCGACTGGGTACCGGGACACTTTCCCAAGGATGATTACGCCCTGGCCCGTTTCGACGGCAGCCCGCTGTTCGAGCATGCCGATCCACGGCGCGGTGAGACAGTCGAGTGGGACACGCTGGCCTTCGATTTCGGTCGTAACGAGGTCAGGAGTTTCCTGGTCTCCAGTGCTCTGTACTGGCTTGAGGAGTTCCATTGCGATGGTCTGCGCATCGATGCCGTGGCTTCGATGTTGTATCTGGACTACGGCCGCCACGACGGTGCCTGGGTGCCGAACATCCACGGCGGGCGTGAGAATCTCGAGGCGGTCGCGTTTCTCCAGCAGCTCAATGAGGTGACCCATCGCGAGTGCCCAGGGAGCATGACCATCGCGGAGGAATCCACTGCCTGGCCTGCAGTCACCCGCCCGGTCTATCTCGGCGGTCTCGGGTTCTCCATGAAGTGGAATATGGGCTGGATGCACGACACGCTCGTTTACATGAGCCACGATCCTATTCATCGCCGCTACCATCATGATCGCCTGACGTTCGGGCTGCTGTACGCCCACAGTGAGAATTTCGTCCTGCCCCTGTCCCATGACGAGGTGGTGCACGGCAAGGGTTCGCTTTACGGCAAGATGCCTGGCGATCGCTGGCAACGATTCGCCAATCTGCGTCTGCTGTATGCGTTCATGTATGCGTATCCGGGTAAGAAGCTCCTGTTCATGGGTAGTGAGACCGGGCAGGAATCGGAGTGGGATCACGCGCGCACATTGGAGCAGGGCGCGCATCCGATCCTCGCCTCCGGACTGCGGAGGCTCGTCTGCGACCTCAATCAGCTCTATCGGATCCGCCCGGAGCTGCATGCAACTGACTTCGATGATTCCGGCTTCGAATGGATCGACTGTCACGATTCCGCGCATTCGGTCATTGCCTTTCTGCGTTGGTGCGACGGGAGGGCGGTGCTCGTCGTCTGCAACTTCACCCCCGTTCCTCGGCACGGCTATCGAGTTGGTGCGCCTCACGCGGGGCGCTGGCGCGAACTCCTGAACACCGACGCTTCCTGCTACGGCGGCGGAGACGTCGGCAATGGGGGAGGCGTCCTGGCCAGCGACGCATCGTGGATGGGCAGGCCGAATTCTCTGGAACTGACGCTGCCGCCCCTCGGGGTCGTGGTGTTCGCACCAGACGAGCCCTGACGTGGCAGCTCGAACGAAAGTGCTCCTCGTAGCTGCGGAGATGGCGCCCTTGGTCAAGCTCGGTGGCCTCGGTGATGTCGTCGGAGCCCTGCCCTCCGCTCTGCAACCACTCGGTATCGATGCGCGAGTGCTGTTACCAGCGTACTCACCGGCAATGGCGGCAGGCGCGCGCCTCCTTGCCTGGCTTCCGGACAATGGAGGTCGCATTCTCGAGTGCTCGGGTGCATCGCATCCGGTCTACCTGCTGGATCACCCTGACTTTCGCGGCCGCGGTGGTCGGCCCTATGCCGACGCAGAAGGTCGTCCTTGGCGTTCGGACGCCGCAGCGTTCGCTGCGCTCGGGAGGGCAGCGGCTGTTTTGGCAGAAGGCGCGTTGGTGGATTGGCAACCCGACGTGTTGCACTGCCATGACTGGCACGCGGGTCTCGCGCCGGCTTGGCTGCGCGTGGCCGGGCTTTCGACCGCCTCCGTCTTCACCATCCACAATCTCGCCTTCACGGGCTGCTTCGAACGTGACGTGTTGGCTCGCGTCGGTCTGCCGTCCTGGCTCGATGATCCCGAGGCACTGGAATTCTACGGCGACATCGCTTTCATCAAAGGCGGTCTGGTGTTCGCCGATCGCCTCACGACAGTGAGTCCGAAGCACGCGCAGGAAATCCTCACTGCAGAGGGCGGCTTTGGTCTGGACGGCGTACTACGCGCCCGCCGTGCGCGCTTGACTGGGATCCTGAACGGTATCGACACGCAAGTTTGGGATCCGCGCAGCGATCCGCATCTCCCTTGTCCCTTCGGACCCGATGATCTGGCTGGCAAATCGGCAGCGCGCGCGGCGCTGGTCGAGCGTTTCGGTCTCGAGGCTGGCCGTGATCGGCACAGGCCCCTGCTGTCCTGGGTCGCACGGCTGACTCATCAGAAAGGAACCGACCTGCTGTTGGACACCCTGCCGGGCCTGCTCGAAGACGGTCATAGCATGGTTCTGCTCGGCAACGGTGACGTCGCGGCGGAGTCGGCATTGCGCGAACTTGCGGCGCGCTGGCCCGCACGTCTGGCGGTCTGCTTCGGCTTCGACGAGGCGTTGGCGCACCTCATCTACGCCGGTGCCGACCTGCTGCTGATGCCATCCCGTTATGAACCCTGTGGTCTGTCGCAACTCTACGCCATGCGCTATGGCACCCTGCCGGTGGGGCCGCCGGTGGGCGGACTCGCGGACACCATCTTCGATGCCGATGACGCTGCCATGGCGGCGGGCGGCGGAACCGGATTCCTGATGCGCGACACGAGCGCAATGGCGCTTAAAGAGGCTGTGGAACGGGCCAGGGCCTATTTCCTGCAGCCTCCCCTTTGGCAGCGGCTCATGCGCGACGTGATGCTGCGGGATTGGGGATGGGCCGGCAGTGCCGAGGCCTACGCAGAGCAGTACCGATTGGCGCTCCAGGATCGGCGGGATGCCTGAGCTGCCGGCATCAACGCAAGTGCCGCGCGCGCATGGCGAGACACTCACTGCGTACCGGGCAGTCCATTTCGGTGCACACGAAGCGGTGCTCGGTGCCAAAACAGGGCTCGGTCTGCTCTGCGATCTGGGAGCGGATGACGCGCCACCGCCGCCGACTGGAGGAGTCCGCTGGAGGCGCAGCTTGAAAGGGCTGGGAGCGGGATTGTCTGCTGATCATGGGATCGACCTTAGCCGTGGGAGGCATCGTTGCTGCGAGACCTGGGCGTCTCAGGGCCAGACTGAGGCGGATGGGCATCATGAGCGCCTTCGATGACAGCAATATGGCACGGTGCCTGGCAGAGCTGTCTGCGCGATGAGTGCAACGGATGAGTGAAACGGGAACGACTCTATCGAAGGCATCCGCTGCTGGGATTGACCCGGGTCAACGTCGAGCCCGATCGATTGTCGTGTCATCGTTCCCACTTCTTCCAGGGCAGCCGATGCTGGCGCCATGACCACACGCAACTTTCGCGCCATCTTCGAACCCGGCTCGGTCGCACTGATCGGCGCCAGTGCCAGGCCTTCCTCGGTCGGTGCGACAGTTCTGGCCAATCTCATCGCGGGTGGATTTTCGGGACCCGTCTGGCCCGTGAATCCGAACTACGCGGAGCTGGCGGGTGTGCGCTGCTATGCCAGCATCCATGAGCTGCCTGCGGCCCCGGACTTGGCCGTGATCGCGACCCCCGCGGCCACGGTCCCGGACCTCGTTGCCCAGCTCGGCGCGCGGGGTACGCGCGCGGCCATTGTGCTATCTGCCGGATTCGCAGAACTCGGTGATGCTGCGGGGCGCGCCCTCGA
The DNA here is from genome assembly GCA_007131295.1 of Pseudomonadales bacterium. Classification (GTDB taxonomy): domain Bacteria; phylum Pseudomonadota; class Gammaproteobacteria; order Pseudomonadales; family Azotimanducaceae; genus SLTB01. The sequence goes on from SLQW01000010.1 coordinate 6,158, forward strand.
GCAGGCCATGTTGGAGGCGGCGCGGCCTCATCTGATGCGCATCGTGGGTCCGAACACGATCGGTCTGCTCGTCCCGCACATCGGCCTGAATGCCAGCTTCGCGCACTTGATGCCAGCGGCTGGCGATATCGCGTTCGTGTCCCAGTCCGGGGCACTGCTGACGTCCGTGATGGACTGGGCCCATGGTCGCGGCATCGGCTTCTCGCGGCTCGTCGCCCTCGGCAGCATGGCAGACGTGGATGTGGGAGATCTGCTCGATGATCTGGCCAACGACTCGACGACCCGCGCGATTCTCATGTACGTGGAGGGAATCAAGGCGCCGCGCAAGTTCCTCTCTGCCGCTCGTGCGGCGGCACGGACGAAGCCGGTTCTCGTCTGCAAGTCCGGTCGGCACGATGCCGGTGCGCGGGCGGCACGCACGCACACCGGTGCCATGGCCGGTTCCGATGCGGTCTACGACTGTGCCTTTCGGCGCGCAGGCATGCTCCGGGTCAGGGACCTCGAGGAGCTTTTCGCTGCAGTCGAGATTCTCGCGACGACACCGGCTCCACCAGGCGACCGCCTCGCCATTGTCACCAATGGTGGCGGTCTTGGTGTGCTTGCGGCCGACGCGCTGATGGATGTGGGTGGCACGCTGGCCACGCTCGACGCGGGAACTGTCGCGCGGCTCGATGCGGTGCTGCCGCCCACCTGGTCCCGCGGCAACCCCATCGACTTGATCGGCGATGCCGGGCCCGACCGTTACGGGGGAGCCCTCGAGACCTTGCTCGAAGCCCCCGAAGTCGATGCGACCCTGGTTCTACACGTTCCTGTGTCGGTAGCGGATCCCACGGCGGTCGCGGATGCGGTCGTGGAGGCTCACCGGCGGTCTCCGCACCGCACCCTGCTCACCAATTGGGCGGGAGGGGTCAGCGTCTCGGAGGCGAGAGAAAGGTTCTACGCGGCTGGTGTTGCGACCTTCGAGCATCCGGACGACGCAATCCGTGGCCTGCATCATCTGCTGAGTCATCGCAGGCTCCAGCGAACCCTGCTCGAAGCGCCGGCCGCGCCTGCGCAACGGCTCAATGTGGATCACGTTCAGACGAACGCAGTGATCCGGGATGCCTTGGAGCAGGGCAGAACCTGGCTCGACGCCGATGCTGCGCGCGGCCTGCTCGGTGCCTATGGCATTCCCACTTTGCCGGTGCGGCATGCCACGTCCATCGACGCCGCCGCTACCGCGGCCGCGGAGATGGCGACGCCGGTTGCTCTGAAGATCCGCTCGCCGGACCTGCCGCACAAGACGGATGTCGGCGGTGTCCTCCTCGACCTGGAGGGCCATGACGCGGTCGCGGCGGCGGCTCGTTCCATGCTGGAACGGGTTGCGCGTGAACGCCCGGATGCTCGGATCGACGGCTTCAGCATCGAGCCCATGTTGCGGATCCGGCATGGTCACGAACTCATCGTGGGCGCCCATGTCGATGCCCAGTTCGGTCCGGTGCTGCTGTTCGGGCACGGGGGGACTGCCGTGGAGGTGCTCGATGATACGGCCCTGGGCCTGCCGCCGCTGAATGGGGCCTTGGCTCGAGAAATGATCGCGCGCACCCGCATTGGGCGCCTGCTGACCGGACATAGAGGGCTGCCTGGAGTCGATCTCGATGCAGTTGCGGATGTCCTGACCCGCGTCAGTCAGCTGATGGTCGATCTCACGGAAGTCATCGAAATCGACATCAACCCGCTGCTTGCGCACCCGCATGGCGTCGCGGCTCTGGACGTTCGAGTCAGGATCGCGGCCCCGCAGAGGTCGGCAAGCGACCGTCTCGCCATCAGGCCCTATCCTGTGGAGTTAGAACGTCCGCTCGAGGTTGGATCGGAGGACCTGCGCATCCGACCGGCGCGACCGGAAGACCGCGAGCTCGTGGTGTCTGCGTTGGACCCGGATCGCCGGAGCAAGTTTGCATGTACCGATCTGGAGCGGATGGCGGCGCCTCGCTTCACCCAGATCGACTACGATCGCGAGCTGGTCCTGCTGCTGCTCGGGCCGGGAAACGGTTCGAGCCCGGTTCTGTTGGGCCTCGCTGCGCTCTACCGCGATCCGGACGGAGCGCGAGCGGAGTGTGTTTTTGGTCTCGACAAGAGGCTCGATTACTCTGTTGCGCAGAAGTTTTTCGGCCAGCTCCTGGAGCACGCCCGCGATACTGAGGTCGAGCGACTCGACGTCCGCGTCTCGGCCGAACTCGATGTGCTTGTTGTACTGCTTCGTTCCCTTGGCTTCGCGCCAGCTGGCGATGACGACTTGCTCACCCTTGAGATTTCCGCGTTTGCGGCCTGATGTTCGCGCTTGTTCGGAGCAGGAGCGTACGGAGATGATTGCATGGCAATGCTCGAGAGAACTCGCTCCGCGCCTGCTGACGAAGATCACAGAGAAGTACTCGTTGGCGACATAGGGGGAACCCATGCGCGCTTTCGGCTCCTCGGCTGCAGCGACGGAAGATGGCAAGTTCGCGGGGATGCGCGTTTTCCGAGTGCCAGCTGCCCATCCCTCGAAGCGAGCGTCGAGCGGGCACTTGCCGCGCTTGCGAGCAGTAGTCGGGGTAATCTGCGTGGCGCCTGGCTCGCAGTGGCCGGGCCCGTGGCCGGAGGGCGAGGTCGACTGACCAATCTCGACTGGAACGTCGATGCCGAAGCCCTGGCGCGTGCGTGCCGCCTCGACGAAGTCCACGTTGTCAATGATCTCGAGGCACTCGCATTCGGCATGGCTGCTCTGGAAGAGGACGAGGTGCTGGTCCTCCAGGATGGCACCGCAGATGCGACGGCCATGCACGTGGTCATCGCGGTGGGTACCGGTCTGGGTGTCGCAGCATGGCGGCGGCGGGGCGAGGTCGTGGAAGTTTTCGCTTCCGAAGGCGGCCATGCAGACCTGGCCGCGTGCAACGCTCATGAGTCCAAGGTGTTCGCAGATCTCGCAGCGCGTCATGGCCACGTGAGCTGGGAGAGAGTGCTGTCTGGTGCAGGTCTCGTGGAGCTCTACGATGTCCTCAATGACCCACATCCGCAAGAGCGGCCGGGCGAGGCGGCAGCGATTGCACGGCTCGCTTGCGCGGAACGGGATGAGCGAGCCTCTGCAGCGACCGCAATGTTCATCGATGTGCTGGCCGGCTTCGCGGGCAATGCTGCCCTGCAGTGGCTCGCGCGCGGTGGCGTCTATCTGACGGGTGGTGTCGTGGACGGGCTCCTCCCGCTGCTCGAGCGCGAGCGCGGCTTCATGGAGCGCTTCAAGGACAAGGGCCGTATGTCAGCGCTGCTGACGGAGCTGAAGGTGGGCGTAGCCCTCGCTCCGGACCTCGGCCTCGCCGGCGTCGGCCTCATGGCTCGACAGGGCAGGGCTGCGACCTGAGGCGCCTGCGTCACGCCATCAGCGGATCTGGTTCGATGTGCTCGACACGCGCGGCGAGGCGCTGCATCCAGGCTCGCATCATGGCGCCGCCGCGATCATTGCCGAAATCGACCTCATCCGCGCTTGCGAGCATGGCGAGGTGCATCAGCATGGCGCGCCGGTAGTCACGCTCGAACGCCTCGAAGGTGTAATCGCTGACAGCCAGCGCGGCGTGATAGTGGCGCAGGATGTCTCGCTCGGTCGCCAGGTCGCATGTTTCCGGTAGCGCTCCGCTCAAGAAGTAGGCGACGTCGACGGCCGCCGGTCCCCGCCGGACCAGCTGCCAGTCGATGAATGCGCAGCTATCGCCCTCGAACATGACGTTGTCGAGGCGCAGATCGTTGTGTATCAGCGTCGTCGGTGCGTCCGCTGCGAGCCTTCGCACCAGGGCCTCGCCGTGTGCGTCCAGCCACTGCAGTAGTGGCTGCATGGTCTCGTTGCACGTAGCGGCGAAACGCTCCCTATGGTGACGGAATCGGCCGTGTCGCAGGCGCGCATCGACGTCGAGCGGCAGCAACCAGAAATGCCCCTCGAGGCGCTCGCTCTGCCAGAAGTGGCGGTGCAGCTTGGCAATACTTCCGAGCACCCGCTTGCAACCTTCAGGGTCGAGGCCGGCGAGCTGATCGGCGGCCTGCATGGGTGCAATGTCTTCGAGCAGCAGCACGTAGCGTCGCTGTTTCTTGGCCGCGACCTTGGAGCCCAGTGCGGCGATCACGTTCATAAGAAAGCGCGGCATGCGGTCGAGCGTACGCAGGATCTTCTCCTGGTTCTCGGAACCCTTGTCGCGGTCGAAGTCGGCGTAGACAAGCTGCGGAATGCGCACGGGCACGTCTTCGGCCAGGGTAAGGAAGAACATGATCTCGCGTTCGTAGACGCCAATCATCTCGCCCATGGCGCGATTCGCGCGCTTCGGCAGTTTGGCGATGACCTGATCGGGCGTCCCGGCAGCGGCACCGTGCAGGGTCAGGCGCAGGATGTCGCCCATGAAGCCCTGGCCTTCGCCGAGTACCTCCCGATCCACGGACGAGACGTCTCTGCCGAGGGCGCGGCTCAGCCATGCCGGACTGAGATCGTCCGGTGTCTCTGGAAGCGGCTCAGTGCGCGTCGCGTCCATCGACGATCGGCAGCAGCGAAGCAAGGTCGTGAATCTCGAAGGTGGCTTCGGCGAGCACCTCGAGACCATGAGTCAGTGGTGTTTCGACGCCGGGCTCGACGATCCGCGCTGAGCGCATCCCGACGCGGTGGGCGCCTGCAACGTCGTGGTGCAGGGAGTCGCCGACGAATAGCGTCGAGCGCGCAGTGCGTTCCGCCTTGCGCAGAGCGTACTCGAAGATTTCCGGATGCGGCTTGCACGAGCGGGCCTCCTCGGAGCTCGTGCAGTGATCGAACAGTGGCAGCAGATCGTGGTGTTCCAGCAGCGGATAGAGATAGTCGTCGTCGATGTTCGAAACGAGACCCACGTAGATGCCGCGTTCTCGTAATCCGACCAGCGTGTCGCGGACGTCTTCGCGCAGCGGCATGTGCGCGATCAGCCCTTCGAGCTGCGCCCGGTGGAATGCGGCGAAGACGTCCTCTTCCAGTGCGTGGTCGAAGTGCTCGAGGAAGTGACGCAGCGTGTCCCGGAACAGATCCCGGTGCAGGAAGTAGGGCTGGCTGCCGTAGTAGTGCCCGGCGCGGTCGGCGGCCGCGCGCCAGGCCCGGCCGATCGTTTCCGGTGGGGCGTCGATACCGTGTGTTTCGACCACCCGGCGGATCGCGCCCCCGTGGCGACCCCCGTAGCTGAACAGGGTGCCGCCGAGGTCGAAGAACACGGCATCGACGGGCTCCTCGCCCGGTCCAGGACGCTGGCGGTCCGCCTTCATTGCTGACCGGCGCCCTTCAGTCAGCGACCGAGGCGGGAATCCAGCTGCCGTGGAAGCCGGAAGGGATGCGCGGTAGTTCGATGCTGGCCATGGGCTCCGAGTCCATGCTCGCCGCGTCGAAAATCATATACCGGCTCGTGTCCGTTCCTGCGTCGTGGACGTAGGTCATGAGGTAGCCGTCGTCCTCGTTGCGCGCATTGGCCGCCGGGGCGAACACCGGCTCCCCGGGCGTACTGCCCTTGCCGAGCCGTAGCTCGCAGCTCTGGCCCGTTTCCCGGTCGTACTTCAGCAGGGCGCCCTCGATGCGCGCGGAGTCGCCGCCGAACGCCGCGCTCATGCCCATCATGTAGCCGTAGCGGTGCTTCAGGCCGATCACGGCATCGGCGACCCGGGGAAATTCGGCGGGGCGGTCATCGATCTGCTCCTCATGCACCTTGCCGCTGACGGTGTCGATGGTCCAACGCCAAAGGCAGGGAGGCGGGAAGTCCATAGCCGAATCGCGCCAGATGTGGCTGAAGCGGGCCACGTCCAGCACGATGCGGTCGCCATCTTCGTAGCTGTTCATGGGGTGGAAGACATAGCAGGGGTTGATATCGAACCAGCGTACGTCGCCGTCGCTGCCGTTGCGTGGCATGACGCCAAGGCGCGCCGGGTAGTTGTCGTCCCAGCGGATCGGCAGCTCGCCCTTCATCGCCATGGACATGTCGAAAACGGCGGGAAGGTCCATGAAAATGACGTAATTCCGGGTCACGTTGAAGTCGTGCATCATCGTCGGTCCGCCGACGCTGATGTTCTCCGTCTGCACCAGTTTGCCGTCGGCCGAGACCCGCAGGTAGCGTAGATAGGGCGGCATGGCCGAATAACCGAATGCGAGCATTTCCCCGGTTGCCGGGCAGATCTTCGGATGGGCCGTGAACGAGCCGGTCAGCACCCCGTCGAAGTCCGTCGGGCCGACGGTTTCCAGATTGCCATCGACGACGTAGGGGAAGTGGCCCTCTTCCAGCGCGAGTATGCGTCCTCCATGACCGACCACATGCGTGTTGGCTTTGGAGGCCGTCATGTCCATCCCGGTCGCCGGGTCGAGGGCGTTGCGATCCGGGTTGGTGATGAACGGCGTGCGTACGTAGCGATTGCGGTACCACTCGGCCCGGCCATTACGCAGGCGCACGCCGTGCAGCATGCCGTCGCCAAGAAAGGGATGGATACTGGTACCGCTCAGCGGATTGGCCCCGTTGCGCACGTAGCGACCGTCGAGTTCGGTCGGGATGGAACCCGTGACCTTCAATTCGGTGAGCGTGCGTTCTTCCTGAGTGGGGCGGCCGTTGCCGCGCAGATGAATCGGCGTTTGCTCTTCGACAGTGGCCATGACGGGCTCTCCTCCCTGGGCGTGCGAGCTGTGAGCATAAGACGGCGGGACGCCTAAATCTACCTATGGTAATTTAATGTGATGAAAGGATCTGGAGGCGCGCGCCGCGCGCCACGCAGTACGCCCCGTCCACGCGGCCGACCGCCGGGACGCAGCAGTCGCGATGGCGTCATTGCGGGACGCGACGCGCTGCTCGCTGCGGCGGAGCGCGCCATCGCCCGGGACGGCCCCAGGGTCACCCTGGATGCGATTGCCGCTGAGGCGGGGGTCACCAAACCCATCCTGTATCGCGGCGTCGGTGACCGGGACGCGCTCGTGTTCGCTCTCGCCGAGCGGCTGACGCGGCGCATGACCGATCAGGTAGCGGAACAGGTTGCCCGCACGGAGGATCCGGAAGACATGCTGCGCCGCCTGGTGCGCGGTTACCTGGAGCTGGCCGCCGCGCAGCGCAACCTGTACTTGTTCGTGACTGCCGGAGGCGTCGGCGACAAACGCCTGCAGCAGTCCCTGCTGCTGGCGGATGGTGCGGCGCAGCAGTTCGTCGATGGCATCGCCGCCTTCCGTTCCGCCCGCGGTGCTGATCCTGCTGTGGCTACCGTCTGGTCCTATGGCCTCGTCGGATCCCTGCATTACGTGACTCTGTGGTGGCTCCGGGAGCCTTCGCTCGAGCTGGAAACGGTCACAGAACACATCACGTCATTACTCTGGACGGGCCTGCGTCTCGAAGAGCCGGTGGATTGAGGGTCCCGGCAAGGCGGTAGCACCCGCGCCAGGCTCGCGGTTTTCCTGGGGCAGCGTGCTATCCTTGCGCGCTTCCCGAACCGGCCAGATTCGAGACGTTTCGCGCATGCAGCAGCACTACGATCCGCAGGCGGTGGAAGCGCGGGCCCAGGCCGCCTGGGAGCAGGCTGAAGCCTTCCGCGCCGACGACACCGCCACCGAAAAATTCTATGCCCTGTCCATGTTTCCCTATCCCAGCGGCCGCATGCACATGGGGCACGTGCGCAACTACACGCTCGGTGATGTCATTGCGCGCTACCAGCGGCTGAAAGGCATGAGCGTGCTCCAACCGATGGGCTGGGACGCGTTCGGACTGCCTGCTGAAAACGCGGCGATCCAGAACAAAGAGACGCCGGCCAGGTGGACGCGTGCCAACATCGACACCATGCGCGCGCAGTTCAAGCGCCTCGGTTTCGGTCTCGACTGGTCGCGAGAATTCGCGACCTGCGATCCGGAGTATTACCGCTGGGAGCAGTGGCTGTTCACACGCCTGTTCCGCAAGGGGATGGTCGAGCGCAAGACCACGGTGGTGAACTGGGACCCGGTGGATCAGACCGTACTTGCGAACGAGCAGGTGGAGGACGGACGCGGTTGGCGGTCGGGCGCACTCATCGAGCGCCGGGAAATGCCCCAGTGGACGCTGAAGATCACCGCCTATGCCCAGGAGCTTTTGGACAACCTCGAGCATATGGATGGCTGGCCCGAACAGGTGCGCACCATGCAGCGCAACTGGATCGGTCGCTCCGAAGGCGTGGACATCGAATTCGACCTCCGCGGTCCGGATGGTCCGCTCGATACGCGTCTGAAGGTCTACACGACCCGGCCGGATACCTTCATGGGCTGCACCTGCGTAGCGCTGGCGGCGGAGCATCCGCTGGCAAAGGCCGCAGCGGAGCGATTGCCCGAGGTCGCGGAATTCCGCGAGCGCTGCCGCAATCTCCGTACCGCTGAGGCGGACATGGCGACCATGGAGAAACTCGGCATCGCTACCGACCTGGTGGCGATTCACCCGCTTACTGGCGCCGAGCTGCCGGTTTGGGTCGCCAACTTCGTGCTCATGGAATACGGATCCGGCGCCGTCATGTCGGTCCCTGGCCACGACCAGCGGGACTGGGAGTTCGCACGCAAGTACGACCTGCCCATCGTTCAGGTCATCGAGCCGTTGGATCCGACGATGTCCTGTGATCTCGAGCAGGAGGCCTTCGTCGAGCGCGGCCGACTGGTGCATTCGGGCGCTTACGACGGGCTCGAGTTCGAGGCCGCGTTCGATGCTGTGGCCAGCGCGCTCGAGGCGAAGGGCTACGGCGAGCGGCGGGTGAACTTCCGCCTGCGTGACTGGGGCGTTTCCCGGCAGCGCTACTGGGGATGCCCGATCCCGATGATTCACTGTCCGGCGTGCGGGCCGGTTCCGGTTCCGGATGCGGATCTGCCGGTCGTGCTGCCGACGGACGTCGCTTTCGAAGGGGTGGCGTCGCCGCTGAAGACGGATGCGCTGGCCGAGTGGCGTCGCTGCAGTTGTCCGGAGTGCGGCGGCGAGGCCGAGCGCGAGTCCGATACGTTCGATACGTTCATGGAGTCGAGCTGGTACTACGCGCGCTTCGCCTGTGCGGACAACGACGCCGCAATGCTCGATGAGCGGGCCAGGGCATGGACGCCCGTGGACCACTATGTGGGCGGCATCGAGCACGCGGTGTTGCATCTGCTCTACGCGCGCTTCTTTCACAAGCTGCTGCGCGACGAGGGCCTCGTCGACTCCGACGAGCCTTTCACGCGCCTGCTGCTGCTCGGCATGGTCAACAAGGACGGCCGCAAGATGTCCAAGTCCGCCGGCAACATCGTCAGCCCGGACGAGCTGGTCGCGGCGTACGGCGCGGATGCGGTGCGGACCTTCATGATGTTCGCTGCGCCGCCGGACCAGACCGTGGAGTGGAGCGATTCCGGCGTCGAAGGCTCCGTCCGTTTTTTGAAACGCCTGTGGAAGCAGGTGGCGGACCATGTCGCCGCCGGCCCCGCGCCGTCGCTCGACACCTCGGCCCTCGATGCAGGGCAGCGGGCCTTACGTCGGCGTGTGCATGAAACCATCGAGCGGGCCGACGACGACTACGGCCGCCGCATCAACTTCAACACGGTGGTTTCAGGATGCATGGAGCTCAGCAACGAGATCGGCCGGTTCGAGGACGATACGCCAGAGGGACTTGCTGTGCGCCAGGAGGCGCTCGACGCTGTGGTGCGCCTTCTCGCGCCCATCGCGCCCCATATCTGTCACGAACTCTGGCAGGCGCTGGGCCACTCGGAAATGCTCATCGACGCGCGCTGGCCGGAGGTGGACCCGGATGCGCTCGCCCGCGACACTGTGCAGATCGTGGTGCAGGTCAACGGCAAAGTGCGGGCACGGCTGGAGCTCGCTGCGGGGCTGGACCGTGATGCGGCTGTCGCTGCGGCCATGGCGGATGCCAACGTGGAGCGGTTCACGGATGGCAAGGCGCTGCGCAAGGCCATTCATGTTCCGGACAAACTGGTCAACCTGGTCGTCGCCTGAGGCGGTTCCTTCGAGTGAAGTTCGCGGAGAGTTCCATGAGCCAAAGATTCCTCCTCCTGCCGCTGGCCTGTCTGCTGCTCATCGGCTGCGGGTTCCGTCTTGCGGGCTCCATCGACAGCGCCGGGCTGGCCGGAACGCGGGTGGTGGATGCGAGTCGCGACGGCAGCAGCGAACTGGCCTGGAGCATCACGCAGGACCTGCGGCTGCGCGGCGTTCCGGTCGCGGTCGAAGGTGAGGATCGGCGGGTGCTGCGGGTCCTCGAAGAGACCTGGGAGCGACGTCCGCTCACGCTCACCTCGGGTGCCCGGACCGCGGAGTACGAGCTGGTCGGCAGGGCCGAGTTCGAGCTGCTCGGTCGAGACGGCCGCGTCCTGATTCCGCCGCGCACCATCATGGCCGACGCGGTCTATCTGCGTGACGGCGAGCGTCTGCTCGGCTCCAGCCAGGAGGAGGCCCGGTTGCGCAAGGAGATTCAGGACGAACTTGTCCGGCGCATCCTCACTGCGGTAGCGGCCGTGGGCTCGAGCTGAGCCGTGAAGCTGCGTCGGACCGAGGATCTCGAGGCCCGACTCGAAGAGACTCTGGACCCGGTCTATCTCATCAGCGGTGACGAACCGCTGCTTCTGCAGGAGGCGGCCGATGCGGTACGCGCTGCCGCGCGCGTGGCCGGTATCGAGGAGCGACAGGTCTTCCACGTAGAATCCGGTTTCGACTGGAACGAGCTGCTGCAGTCCGCCAACAGCCTTTCCCTGTTTGCATCCCGCCGCCTTCTCGAGTTGCGCTGCAACAGCGCTGCGCCGGGCGCCCAGGGCGGCAAGGCGTTCGAGGCTTACGCCGAGAACCCTCCGGATGGCGATGTTCTGCTCGTGCTCATGCCGCGGATCGAGCGCCGCAGCGAGAGCAGCAAGTGGTATCGGGCGCTGACATCTGCGGGCGTGCACCTGCCGGTCTGGCCTCTGGATCTCGATGCCTTTCCGCGCTGGCTCGGTGGACGCTTGCGCCGCGCCGGAGTTCGCGTCGACGCTGACGCACTGGCTCTGCTTTCTGCACGAGTGGAGGGCAATCCATTGGCAGCGGCACAGGCGGTAACGCGCCTCGCGCTCGCCGGGCAGCAGGAACCCTGGACCGCGGAAGACCTGCTCGCCGTACTCGACGACGACTCGCGCTACACCGCGTTCGAACTTGCCGATGCGGTGCTCCTGGGAGAAGCGGAACATGCGCACCGGATGCTCGCGACGCTGAAGCAGGAAGGCACCGATGTTCTTGCCATCGTCGCGGCGCTGGCCTGGAGTTTGCGGCAGCTGCGCACGCTGCAACGCGCCCGGGTCGCGGGTGAGGATCTCAACGCCGTCATGGGTCGCATGCGGCTCTTGCCGAAGCGGCGCAGCCTGCTGCAGCGGGTCGTCAACCGCACGTCGCCGGCCCTGGTCGAGGGCGCGCTCAGGGATCTTGCAGTGGTGGATCAGGCGGTGAAGGGCATCGTCGCCATCGAACCCTGGGACGAGCTCGATCGGCTCTGTCTGCGCCTCGCCGGCGTCAGAACGACGCCGCTCGGCCTCCGCGCTCGCGCCTGGCTGGAACCCTGACCCCCGCGCGCTTCAGGTATGCGTACGAGCGGAGGATGTGGGAAGGCGTGTCGCGCCGCAGGCGCGGCGCGCCGATCTGTGCAGGCGCCGGTCGCGATCGGCGCACTCGCCTTTTGCGAGCACGCCTTCTCACCAGCGTGCTGCAAAGGTGCGCGTATAGTCAGATCGTCTCGCTGAGCTTTACGCGCCAGGTGAACACCGCGAGCGGAACGTAGATGCAGGTCGTGACCAGATACGGGAGCTGGGGATCGAGCTGATACAGCGCGGTACCCAGCAGCGGGCCAATGGTGAATCCGAGGGGCGGACAGGCCGCGGTCACACCCGCCACCGCGCCCTGCTCGTCCTGGCTCACGGCCAGTGAGGCGCCGGCCATGAATCCGGGTGCCGCCATGCCCATGCCGAGCCCCATCAGCGCCATGCCGAGGAACAGCAGGGCACTGCCCTGGGCCAGGGTCATGAGGACGAACGCGGCAATCAGCAGGGGAACGGCCAGCCGCAGAAGGGTCAGTGGTGAAAGCTCCATGCGCTGTACGATTACGCCCTGAGCGAACAGAGACAGTCCGGCCGCTGTCATCATGGCGAAGCCGAACATGCGTGCGGTTTGCTGCCCGGTAAGGTCGAGCAGATCCTGAAAGCGGAACGCCAGGGTCTGCTGGGCCACCGCGATGCCTACGAACATGAGCACGCCGACGATCACGAACGGCAGGATACGGCGGTCGGCGAAGCGAAGCCGCTCCCGTCTCACGGCCTGGGTCTGCCGCGGTGGTTCAGGCAGTGCTCGCCAGGCCGTCGCGGCGGCGATCAGGGTCATCGTCGCAGCAAAGTACAGTGGTAGCAGCAGCGACAGCGTCGCCAGCAGGCCACCGATGGCGGGACCGATGATGGCGCCGAGGTTGTTCGCAGCCCCCATACCGCCCATGCCGCGCGTGCGCGTGCGGGCGTCGGTGATATCGGCGACGTACGCGCTGGCGGCAGGCGGGGTCGCGGACATGACGGTCGCCTGAGCCATGCGAGCGAAAGTCAGATAGAGGAACGCGGCTGACGGGGCCAGCAGCCCGAGCATCGCCGCCTGAAAGCCGGCGGCGAACAGCAGGGTTCCGAGCGTGTAGCCCACGAGGCCTATGAGCAGCACACGTTTGCGGCCGATTCGGTCACTGATCCGGCCCCAGATCGGGCTCGCGAGAAAGAATGTGATCGACGAAGCGGAGACGATCGCGCCCACCTGGACCTCCGCCAGGCCGATCTCCCGCCCGAGTGGCGGCAGCACTGCGAACACCACGGTCTGGCCCATGCCCACGGCAATCATGCACGTGAACAGCACGACGAAGGCGCGGCGGTGATCGACTCGACCGCTGGCGGATTGCATCGACATAGATAAGAAGGTCCATCTTTGCGCCAGTCCGGCGCGCGCCCGCAGGGCAGCGTTGCGAGCGAGTCAGCGGCAGTCTCAGCGCACTTCCGTGTCTGCTTCCGATCCGAGTTCCGCGAGGGCGAGTTCACCCGAGTCGAGGACCAACTGGGTTATCGAAGCATTGTCGGGCCGGAAGCAGACCACCTGGTCGTCACCCTTCACGTGCCCGACGGCCACGTTGATGGCGATGAAGTGGGTGAAGATCACCGTGTCCTCCTCGATGCCTCGCAGGCAGGCGATGACGTCATCGCGCCACTGCCGGAAGCTGGGCTCGAGATCCGACCACGTACCTGCCATCGCCTGCCGCAGCCAGGTGGTCCGCTTTGTGAGGTCTGTACTCGGCGACGGAATTTCGGCCACTCGTGGCTCGATCACTGGCTCGACGCCCCAGATCTCCGCCAGGAACGCAGCGGTCTCGCGGGCACGAGCCAGTGGGCTGCTGCGGATCGCGAGCGGTCCGAGCGGTGCGAGAAAATCGGCCGCGATCCGTGACTGGGTCTCCCCGAGCGGGTCGAGACCGGGATCGGCATGACCGTCCCAACCGGCTGCGGCCTTGCCGTGGCGAACGAGGTAGATACGGGTCATGCGCGAGCCGGGATCCCTGGAAAAGTTCCGAATGATAGCAGGCCGAGGTGTTGGTGTGGGGTCGGGTTGCTTGAGTTTCGGGTGCGACTGCGGCTCAATTACGGGTCGGCGCGACCCACCCGCTTCCGGGAGTCTGTCGCGATTCCATCCGGTGCCAGCGGCACCCACCGATCCGCCCGGCGCGCGCCCACGAGGCGCGCTCTCGACTGCTACGGGCAGCACACCCTCGACAGGGGACCGTATGACGATTCACGAAACCGCGCTTTCTGCAGACAGCCTTCCCGATACGACGGTGGCTGTCCGCGACCTGTTCGGCATCGACCTCGATCTCACCGTGCCTGCCTTCAGTCAGCGCTCGGAGTACGTTCCGGACGTGGACCCGGCCTATCGCTTCGATCGCGGCACCACGCTGGCGATCCTGGCTGGCTTTGCGCACAACCGGCGAGTAATGGTTCAGGGCTATCACGGCACCGGCAAGTCGACTCACATCGAGCAGGTTGCGGCGCGCCTGAACTGGCCCTGCATCCGCATCAACCTGGATAGCCACATCAGTCGCATCGACCTGATCGGCAAGGACGCCATCGTCCTGGAAGATGGCAAGCAGGTGACCGAGTTCCGCGAGGGCATGCTGCCGTGGGCGCTGCAGCATCCGGTGGCTCTGGTGTTCGACGAGTACGATGCTGGCCGCCCGGACGTGATGTTCGTGATCCAGCGGGTGCTGGAGGTGGAAGGCAAGCTGACCCTTCTCGACCAGAACCGGGTCATCCGTCCGCATCCGGCGTTCCGCCTCTTCGCCACCACCAATACCATCGGGCTCGGCGATACCACCGGCCTCTATCACGGCACCCAGCAGATCAATCAGGGCCAGATGGACCGCTGGAACATCGTCACGACGCTGAATTACCTGCCTCAGGATGCGGAAGTGGACATCGTGCTGTCACGAGTCCCCGAGTGGCAGACGGAAGACGGCCGTCGCAACATTCGCGCGATGGTCGCGGTGGCCGATCTCACCCGCAAAGGCTTCATCGGCGGTGAACTCTCCGTGGTGATGTCGCCGCGGACGGTCATCTCCTGGGCGCAGAACGCGGCCATTTTCGGTAACGATCTGGCCTTCGCATTCCGGGTGTCTTTCCTGAACAAGTGCGACGAAACCGAGCGACCCATCGTAGCCGAGTACTACCAGCGCTGCCTGGGCGAGGATCTCGGTGATGCCACTCGCGGCATCACCATGCAGTCCACGGGTTGACGCCATGGCACGCGAGTCCGGATCTGATCGCCCTTCGCCACCGCTCTCCGAAGACGCGGCACTGGAGCCGTTCAAGCGTGCCACGGTGGCGACGATGCGGGTGCTCGCCGGTGACGATACGCTGGAAGTGAGTTTCGGTCAGGGCACCCCCAGTCTGCGCGGCAATCGCGCCCGGGTGCCGTTGCCTCAGAGCGGCGCCAGTGACGAAGAGATCTCCGCCGTGCGGGGTGTGGCGGATGCTTTCGCGTTGCGCATGGCCCATCACGACGATGCCATGCACCAGCGCCTGCGCCCGCCTCCCGGGCTCGCGCAGGAATTGTTCGAGGCGGTGGAGGACGCGCGCATCGCCGGGATCGGCTCGCGTCAGCTTCCCGGGGTGGCGGCGAATCTCGATGCCAGCCTGGAGAGCGACTGCGAGCGGGCCGACTTCGACCGCATCCAGACGCGCAACGAGGCCCCGCTAGGGCTGGCAGTAGGACTCCTGCTGAGGGAACGCCTCACGGGTCGACCGTTGCCGGAGGCGGCGCGCCCGGTGGTCGAGCCGTGGCGGGAATGGGTCGAGGATCGGGCGGCGGGCGATCTCGATGCTCTGGTGGAGCTGATCGACGACCAGCAGGCTTTCGCCCGGGTGTCTCGGCACCTGATCTCGGATCTGGGCATTGCTGCTGAAATGGAGGATCCGCCCGAAAATCTCGACGGTGACGACGGCAGCGAAGGCGAGGAGCAGGAACTCGAGGGTGCTGGTGACCCGGAACCGCAGGACGTGGCTCTGGACGACCAGGACTCCAGTAGCGAGAGCGCCGATGGCGAAGCGGCCCTGATGGAGGTCGACGCGGACCAGGAGGCCGGTGAACTCGAGACGCAGGACGATGCGGAAGAAGCTTCCCGGGATGTCCGCGACCCTTCCGGCCGGATCAAGGTGGATGTGGACTACCATGCCTTCACCACTCGTTTCGATGAGGTCGTGCGCGCATCCGACCTCTGCGAGCCGGCCGAACTGGACCGCCTGCGGGCGCTGCTTGATCAACAGCTGCAGTCGGTGCAGCTGGCGACTTCGAGGCTCGCCAACCGACTTCAGCGGCGCCTGCTGGCGAAGCAGAACCGCAGCTGGGACTTCGATCTCGAAGAAGGGATCCTGGACACGTCGCGGCTCGCGAGTGTGGTTGCGGATCCGAGCAACCCGCTAGCTTACAAACAGGAGCGCGAGACCGAATTCCGCGACACGGTGGTCACCCTCCTGATCGACAGTTCCGGATCCATGCGTGGCCGTTCCATCGGCATTGCGGCCATGTGCGCGGACATCCTCGGCCGGACCCTTGAGCGCTGTGCCGTGAAGGTGGAGATCCTGGGTTTCACCACCCGTGCCTGGCGCGGCGGGCAGGCACGGGAGGCCTGGATCGCTGCCGGCAAACCGAGTCAGCCCGGCCGTCTCAATGATCTGCGCCACATCATCTACAAGGCCGCGGACGATCCCTGGCGGCGAGCCCGCCGCAACCTTGGACTCATGCTCCGCGAGGACATGCTCAAGGAGAACATCGACGGCGAGGCGTTGATCTGGGCGCACAACCGCATCGTCACCCGCGGCGAGAAGCGCAAGCTGCTGATGGTGATCTCCGATGGCCTCCCGGTGGACAATTCGACCCTGCTTGTAAACCCGAGCAATTACCTCGAGCGCCATCTCAAGTACGCCATCGACCAGATCGAGAACGCCTCGCCCGTAGAGCTGGTGGCGATAGGCATCGGCCACGACGTGACCCACCACTACCGGCGGGCGGTGACCATCACGGATGCGGATCAGCTTGGCGACGCGATGACCGAGCAACTCGCGGCACTGTTCGACGTCGAGCCCCTGCGCAGTCGTCGGGTCTGATGCACCGCCGTCCCCTGATCGAAGCGCTCGAGCGATACCGCTCCGAGCATCCCGGTGAGGCTGCCATGGTGCAGCGCTTTCTGGCCTTTGTCGTCTCTGAGCCCCGCTGCTTCGAACGTGAGCTTGTCGCACCGGGGCATGTCACCGGTTCGGCGTGGATCGTGGCGCCCGAGGGCGATGCGGTGCTCCTGACGCACCATCGCAAGCTCGATCTCTGGCTGCAGCTGGGTGGCCATGCCGATGGCGACCCGGACGTTCTCGAAGTCGCGCGCCGTGAGGGCATGGAGGAATCCGGTCTGCCCGGCCTCGAGGTGCTGGATACGACGGGCTGCGGCGAGGGCGTGCCCTTCGACGTCGACATTCATGAGATTCCCGCACGCCGGACAGAAGCAGCCCACCTGCACTTCGACGTCCGTTTCGCATTTCGGGCGCCGACTCGCGCGGTGACGGCTAGCGATGAGTCCCACGCGCTGGCCTGGGCACCCATCGGGTCGATCGGACATTTCACGGATGACAAGAGCGTGCTGCGGATGGCCAGCAAATGGCAGCGGCAGTGCGGGCGTCCCGACTGCAAGTGAGAACCACGCCACATGGCCGGTTGCTCGCCCCGTGCGCTGGTTGACCGATCCGAATGGGTGGGCATACTCACGAAGAGTGGTGAAGCTGCTCTCTACGGCAGCAGCCAGGCGGCGGGCGCTAATGAAATGGTGTTCAACCCGATAGATACCCTCAACCAGGCGTTTCTCGACCGCATCTCGGAGGGTTTTCGTTCCGCATACGGCAACCTCGGTGGCCGCGAGCATGAATACGAGTACGGCAATATCATCCGCGCTGCGGCGAATCTCGCCATCGAAACCATTAACCGCTCCGATGCGTTTTATCATGATGTAGAGCACACCATGATGGTCACGTTGGTGGGTCAGGAGATCTTTCGCGGCAAGCTGCTCTCCGAGGGCACGGTAAGCGCGAGAGACTGGGCCCATTTCACCATCGCGCTGCTCTGTCACGATATTGGCTACGTGCGGGGCATCTGTCCCGGTGACGACGGTGATACGGCCGTAATCGATATGGATGGCAACACGGTGCAGATCCCGCCCGGGGCGACCGATGCCTTTCTGACGCCTTATCATGTGGAGCGCGGCAAAATGTTCGTCCGCTCCCGGTTCGGTAACCACCCGCAGATTGACGCGGAACTGATCGCCGCGACGATCGAGAACACCCGCTTCCCCGTTCCTGATGATGCTGAGGTCGCTGATGTCGTGGACTGGGCCGTGCTCGTGCAGGCCGCGGATCTCATCGGCCAACTTGCTGACCCGGACTATCCGCGGAAGCTGCCGGCGCTGTACTACGAGTTCGAGGAAACAGGTGCCAACCGGAAGATGGGCAACGATTCACCGGAGTCGCTGCGGGATACCTATCCGGAATTTTTCTGGAACATGGTGCAACGACACATCGAGCCAGGCATCAACTACCTCGAATTGACCCGCGAGGGTCGCGACTGGCTCTCCGGTCTTTATTCACACGTCTTCTATCAGGAGCATCGCGGCGCACTCTAGCCGCTCGAATCCAGGGGGAAGCGTGGCGCGTACAGACCTGGGCGCGGCCCGCTCAGGATGGGGGAGGCCGGGTCCGCATGTTCAAGCCGTCAGACATCGTCATCGATGCGTACCTCAAGCGTTTAGCCGGGGAGTTCCGGCGTGCTCATCCGGACGCGGCTAACGCTGCTCTGGCCACGCTGCATCGCAGCGGGCGACTCGCACTGACCCATACAGCGCGCACCAATGCGCTCTACACCAACCTCGAAGGCTGTCTGCTGACTACCGAGGTGGCCCTACGCATCATCGAGGGTCGGCAGATCGAACGTTTCGACGTGTCGTCCGAGGACTGGCTCCACTTCATCGTCGCAGCGCTGTGCTCGATGACTGGATTCGTGCGTGGTGTGGTTCCGGGCGATGAGGGCCGCAGGCTCGTGATTGGTCCGAACGGCGAGCGTTTCGAGCTCGGACGTGGCCGCACCGACGGTTGCCTGTATCCGGTCTACATCGATCGTGGACAGCTGTTCGTGCGTCATTACTTCCGCACGGATCCGCTCCTTGACGGGGAGCGGCTCGCTGAGTACCTCGATTACATGCGTTTTCCGTTGCCCAAAGACGACGTCGAGAATCGCAACGCGTTCGGCGCACTGCTCGGTTCCGCGCAGCTCATCGGCCAAGCTGCCGATCCTTACTTCAAGCAGCGGCTCAAGCGCTTCTTCCGGCAGATCGAGGAGGCGGGCCTCGCAGAATCCATGGGCTATCGCAATGCCCAGGACGTATTCGACACCTACCCGCAGCGTTTCTGGGAGCACATCCTGCCGCGGATCGACGTGGCGCTGAACTACCTCAAATATACCGGCGAAGGCCAGATCTGGTTGGCCCGCATGAACGCGCACATGCTCGTAGAGGAGCACCGCGACTAGTGTCCGGGCTGTAGCCCCAGAGCCTGCTGCGGCCGAGTCGGATCCGGATAGACCCATTGCCGAGCGATACGACCACGCTCGAACTCGAACAGGCTGGCCTGCTCCAGTGCGAAGCGCACGCCGGCATCATCCAGGTCGAGCAGGGCGGCGACGGCGCCACCTTGCAGCATGGCCTGACTGGCGCCGCGCGAGCCCTCTACGATCACCCACTGCACGGTCTCCCGCCAGTCCGGGTGGCGGTCCCGCTGCGACTCGACGTAGGCCTGTAGCGAGCGCCGACCTTCCACCACGGTACCGTGAAAATAGCCGACGAAATCCTCCGTGTAGAGCTCACGGATGACGTCGAGGTTGCCCCGGGACCAGACCTCCGTGTGCTGGCGCATGATCAGTTCCCGTTTGCGGGCATCGTCCGCCACGAGCACGGGTCCACAGGCCGACAGCAGCCAGAATGCGAGGAAGGCGGACAGAGCGCGGTAAAGCATGATGGTGAAGTCTCCCGGTCACGGCGGCGCAAGTTTCGCACGGCTTTGTTGGGGGTGCACCGGTATTACAGAGCGCATCAGGGCTCGGGAACCTCCGCGCGAGCAGGCCGAGCGGCAGCCAAGTGCTACCCCGCTGCCGGTGGTGCGGCCACGCGGCGAGACCACTGCCGGGGCGGGTGACCCCAGAGGTCGATGACCAAGGCGGCCCGCGTGATGCCCGCCATCGGCACGCCCGCGGGCAGTACGCTCAGTAGCCGGCTTCGCCCCGTGCAATGACCTCGAAGAAGTCCTGGGTCAGCGGTTCGTAGCGGTCGCTGCCCGGCTTCATGACATAAAGCGGATCCTCGACCTTCCCGGGGTCGTAGCCTTCGTCACGCAGCTTGTTCTTGACCATCTTGAAGGTACCCGTCACCTCGATGTCCTGCTCGACGCGCAGGAAGATTGGTCTGGCATAGCTTGGCAGCTCGCGATTGACGTGCTCGGAAACGCGTTCGAGGTCGAGTTCGTCGACGCCTTCCTCCAGGGTGAGGGCCGCCATGCCGGCACGGCCATCCGCGCCTGGTATTTCCACGCCGTAGACGTTGGAAATCTTGATCTGATCGAAGCCGTTGAGAATCTCGCCCACTTCGTTGGTGGAGACGTTCTCCGATTTCCAGCGGAATGTGTCGCCGACCCGGTCCACGAACTGGTAGTGGGGCAGGCCGAGGGAAAAGCCCACGTTCACCCGACGAATCAGATCACCGGAATTGAACCAGGCGTCACCCTCCTCGAAGACGTTGCGGACGATCTTCTTCTCGGTGGCATCGGGATCGGTATAGCCTTCGAAAACGGCTTCCGGGTTGATGTGCCCGAGCAGCAGGCCGGCCTCGCCGTCCTCGACCGCAAGGCAGCGGCCGTTCGCGTCGCGGACGATCTCGTCCGCATCCACGTCGTACTTGACCAGCGCGTGCTTGACCGTGGTCGTACCAATCGTGCAATCCTTGTTCAGCAGATTGGCAAAGGCGACATTGCCCTCGCTGGCGCCGTAGAACTCGGTGATGCGCTTGATCCCGAAGCGCTCCTTGAAGGGCATCCAGATGTCCGGACGCAGGCCGTTGCCCATGGTCCGCTCGAGCGGATTCACATGATCGTCGGGCTTCTTCGGCGTGTTGAGCAGATAGCGGCAGAGTTCACCGATGTAGATGAAACAATTGGTGTTGTGCTCCCGGACTTCGCTCAGGAAATTGCTGGCAGAGAACTTGCGCCGCAGGAAGACACTCGCTCCGGAAGAGAACGACGCGCCCATGCCGATCATGAGCCCGGTGCCGTGATAGAGCGGCAGGCAGATGTAGAGACGGTCGTTCTCGGTGCACTTAAGGCCCGCTTTGTGGGCCATCGTTCCGCTCATCATGTAGCGACGGTTCGATAGGACCGCCGCCTTCGGCAGGCCAGTGGTGCCGGAAGTGAAAATGTAGAAGGCGTTGTCGCCAAGCGTGTTTTCCGCAGTTTCCGGCAGATTGGAAGTGTCGGCGCCCTCGGCCAGTTCCTCCAGGTTGGCAGCCCAGTTCAGCGCGCTGCTGGCGCCCGTATCGGGCACCCAGAGAAAGTCGGACTCCTCTTTCATCTGCAGTTCGCTGCGCACATCGTCCAGGGCATCGGTGAGTTCCTCGCCGACGATGCACTTGTTCGAATTCGTCACTGAGACGCAGTGGGTGAGGGGGCGGCCGCGGAGGTTGGTGTTGATCAGGCTGGCGGTTACGCCGATTTTGTTCAGGGCGATGATCGTAGTGACGAACTCGATCCGGTTCTCCATGAAGACGCTGGCCGTATCACCGCGTTTGAGACCGGATTCCTTGAGGGCCCTCGCGTAGCGGTTGGCGTTGGCATTGATCTCCGACCAGGTGATCTGCTTGTCTTCGAAGATGATTGAGGTTCTGTCGCCGACACGGTCCACCGTCTGCTCGATGAGGGCCGCGAGACAGTCCTTCTCTTCCAGGGGCCTTGGCTGCATGCCCTTTCGCAGGGTCAAAAGCGTCGGCACCTGGGCCAGGGTTCTTGCAACGTCTGCCACACCCATCAACACATCCTCGTATCGAAGCCAGCGTGGACGATAGCCAGCCGGGGAGTCGGCATCAAGAACCCGTTGCCCGGGTGCAGTTTCCGTGGCGCCGGGGATACGGTAGGTTCAGCTACCATAGCTTTCGGCAAGCCAGAGGAGGTGAGGTATGCCGCGTTTGCGACAGGTGCCCAGGACCGAGGCCGATTCGGACGTGCGCCAGATCTATGACGCGCTGTTCGGTGATCGGGATCCGGTGGCGTCCCCAGGAACGGCCACAGGAACACCGGGCAACTGGTGGACCGTGTTCGCCCTGGTGCCGGATGCGTTCCGCCACACGACCGACGGCTTCCGCTTCTACCGCAGCAAGCGCCGCAAGCTCGACCCCCGGCTGCGGGAACTCGGCCAGACCCGCGCCGGCTTCGCGCGCGGCTCCCAGTTCGTGTTCTCCCAGCACTGCAAGGCCTGCCGTGACGTCGGGTTGTCCGAGGAGCAGATCGAAGCGATTCCGCACTGGTCCATCACCGACCTGTTCAGCCCCATCGAGCGGGCGGTGCTCGCCTACACCGACTGCCTTGTGCTGCAGGGTGGACGGGTGCCGGAAGCGATCTTCACCGCACTGAAGGCAGACCTGTCCGACGAGGCCATCCTCGAGCTGACCTACATCACTGCCACCTATGACATGCACGCCACGATGTCACGGGCGCTGCGGCTCGAGTATGACGACGTCGACGAGCGCGTAGTGGAGATCGCGGCGCCGGAGGAGGCGTCCACGGACGTCATGAACATGGTCGACCGGAAGAACGACTGAAATCACAGCGAGGAGATTCGAGCGATGGGTTACCACCATCTGGCCATGGCGGCCAAGGACATGAAGGCAATCCACGATTTCTACGAAGGCGTGATGGATTTCGAGCTGGTGAAGGTCGAGATCGGGCCCTCACCCGACGGCGGCTGGGCCAAGCACTATTTCTACCGCATGGAGGACGACTCCAAGTTCATCGCGTTCTGGGAGCTGCATGACCTGCCAGGCGTTGACGACTTCGAAACCAACCTCTCGAAAGCCGCCGGGTTGCCGGATCACATCAATCACATTGCTTTCGATGTCCGAGATCGGGACGACCTCGAGCGTCGTCGCCAGCAGTGGCTGGATGCGGGCAAGGATGTCATGGAGATCGACCATAACTGGTGCCACTCCATCTACACCAAGGACCCGAACGGCAATCTGGTGGAGTTCTGCCTCACTACGGGCAGCTTCACCGAGGCGGACCGGGAAGAGGCGCTGGCGGCACTGGAGTCCACCGAGCCGAAGTTTTCCAAACCACCGGCAAAGGTGGAGGTCCACAAGTCGGAAGTGCCGGCCTGAGACGGGCCCGTCCTTATCGGACGGGCACCGCCCGCAGGATCGTCAGGTCAGTTTCGCCGAGCCGTAGAGCTCGGTGAAGTGCTCCTTTCGCGGACCGGCGTAGCCGAACAGGTAGGCGCCCACCTTACGCATCTGGATTTCTTCCGAGCCTTCGGTGATGCGATAGCGGCGGTGGTGCCGGTAAATGTGCTCGAACGGCTTGTGGCGGGAGTAGCCGAGCCCGCCATGGACCTGCATGGCCCGGTCGGCTGCGTCGCAGCAGAGCCGGTTGCCGATGTAGTTGCACATGGAGACTCTGTCCGAGATTTCGCGCTCCACCTGCTTGTGGGGCATCTCGTCCATCGCAACCGCCGTTTCCCGGATCAACAGACGCAGCATCTGCGCCTGCGTGTGCAATTCCACCAGCGGGAACTGAATCGCCTGGTTGTTCGACAGCGGTTTGCCGAAGGGTTTGCGCTGGCGGGCGTAGGCGACGCTCTCATTGATGCAGTAGACGGCGGCGCCGAGCGATGAGGCAGCCTGGCGGATGCGGTTCTGATGCACGAAGCTCTGGCCGATGGCCAGTCCATGGCCGATCTCACCCCAATAGCTGTCTTCCGGGATCCAGACGTCGTTGAGCGAGACCCGTGGGTGGTCCGTCGGCATGTTGAACGTCCACATATACTCTTCGATCTTTACGCCAGGGGCGTCGGCCGGGACGATGAAGCAGGTGATGCCGCGGGCTTCGCCGTCCTTACCGCTGGTGCGGGCGAAGGTCATGATGTAGTTGGCGTGATGCATCCCGCTGGTCCACATCTTTTCGCCCTGGATCAGCCAGCCCTTCTTGCCGTCCCGTTCCTGGGGTGTCCCGGTGGTTTCCATGAACGTGGCGTCGGAGCCGTGATTCGGCTCGGTCAGGCCGAATGCGGTGCGCAGGCGACCGTTCTGGATGTCGTCGCCGTAGCGCTGGAACTGCTCCGGCGTGGCGAACTCCTTGAACATGACGATGAAGGGATTGTTGCCGACGATGGAATGCTCGGTCTGCAGGTCGTTGAACAGGCCGAGGCCCTTGGCCGCGAGATGTTCCCGGATCACTGCCATCCAGAGATTCGAGCCGCCCTTGCCACCGTACTCCTTCGGCCAGGCAAACCTCAGGTGCCCGGCCTTGTCGGCCCGTTGCCTGGCCTCGGCGAGCAGGGCCTCCCATTCCGGTCGTGGCAGACCATGGTTGTCCCAGTCGGTACGCGCGTGCTCGCGCCGGTGGTCGAAGAAACGGTTGTTGTCGTCACGATCCTGAAGGGGCTGGATTTCCTCTTCGATGAAGCGGTCCAGTTCGTCGAGGTAATCCTGCAGGTCTTGCGGGATGCTGAAGTCCATTGATTGTTCCTCTATGGTCGGGGCGTCTGCGTCAGCCGCCTGGGATGCGCGGCAGCAGGAATACCTCTGCGCCATCGGGGATGACCACGTCCCGGTCATCACGGTAGATCTCGCCATTCACGGCGACGGCGATGCCCGCATCGAGTTCGCGTTCCAACGCCGGATAGCGATCAGCGAGTCGGTCGAGCAATTCGCGGATCGTCGAGGCCGTGACCTCGACGGATTCCGCGCCGTCGAGGGCGTTGCGAACGCTGCCGTTGGCCTTGACCGTCAGCATGGCGCCTCCATCACGCAGCCTTTTCCGGGCCGGTGCGAGCGTGCTCGCGCAGCGCCTTCAGGATGCGCGGTGGCGACATGGGCACATGGTGCATGCGCACGCCGACGGCGTTCGAGAGCGCATTGCCGATGGCCGCCAGCGGGGGCACGATCGAGGTCTCGCCGACACCGCGCACCCCGTAGGGATGGCCTGGATTGGGGATCTCGAGGATCTTCGTGTCGATGAATGGCAGGTCGGAGCAGACCGGCATCCGGTAGTCGAGGAAGCCAGGATTCTGCAGCCTGCCGTCCTCGCCGTAGATGTACTCCTCGTTCAGCGCCCAACCGATGCCCTGGGCTGCGCCGCCCTGGAACTGACCCTCGACGTAGTCGGGGTGAATGGCTTTGCCGGCATCCTGGACGACGGTGTAGCGCAGCACCTTGGTCGCGCCGGTTTCCGGGTCCACCTCGATGTCGCAGATGTGACTCGCGAAGGAAACGCCGGCACCGTCGGCGACCACCTCGTTGTGACCGGCGATAGGCCCACCGGTCTTGGGTGACTTTGCGGCGATATCGGCAAGCGTCAGCGGCGGCAGATTGCCGTGCTCGCTGCCCGTCGCCTTCGCCTGCCCGTCCTCCCAGGTGACCTCGTCGACCGGGATGTCCCACATCTTCGCCGCGCGCTCGCGCAGCACCGCGACGGCGTTACGGGCCGCGAAGATGGCAGCCATACCGGAGGAGAACGTGCCGCGGCTGCCCTCGGTCATGTCGTTGTGACCGAGGGATCCGGTGTCGGCGATGTTCACCTGCACTTGCTCGTAGGGGATGCCGAGCTCCTCGGCGGCGATCAGTCCGAGCGACGCCCGTGAGCCGCCGACGTCGACGGTTCCCACGGTCAGCGTCACGGTGCCGTCGACGCCGATATTGAGGTCGCAGCAGGTCTGCCCGCCGATGTTGAACCAGAAGCCACAGGCCATGCCGCGGCCCTGGTTCGGACCCAGCGGTGCCTGCATGTGGGGATGGTCTCGCACCGCTTCCAGTGTCGCCCGGATGCCGATCGGGCCCCACACCGGGCCGTAGTGGGACTGACCACCTTCCCGTGAGGCGTTCTTGAGACGGAACTCGACCGGGTCCATGCCGGTGGCGGCGGCCAGCTCGTCCATGGCGCTCTCCACCCCGAACGCCGCCATGGGTGCCGAGGGCGCGCGGTAGGCGGCTACCTTCGGACGGTTAAGGACGACGTCGTAGCCGATCGCCTTGCAGTTCGCGATCTCGTAGCAGGCGAAGGAGGTCATGCACGAGAGCATGCCCCAGATGCCTGGGAACGCACCGCTGCCGTAGCGCATCTCCGCGCGCGCGGCCACGAGGGTGCCGTCACGGGTGGCGCCGAGCTTGATGTCCATGGAAGTCGAGGAGGTCGGGCCACTGGCGCGGAACACCTCGTCGCGCGTCATCACCAGCTTCACCGGCCGGTTGGCCTTACGCGACAGCGCGAGCGCAACCGGCTCCGCCCAGACGTGGGTCTTGCCGCCGAAACCGCCGCCGATCTCGGAAGAGGTCACCTTCAGCTTCGCGATGTCCATGCCGAGCATCTGCGCGCAGACGTTGCGGTACACGAACGGGCCTTGGGTGGTCACCCACAACTCGCCGCTGCCGTCCGGGCGGACGTTCGCGAGACAGGCGTGAGGCTCGATGTAGCCCTGGTGGGTGGCTTCCGTGCGGAAGCTGCGCTCGATCACCACGTCGGCCTCGGCAAAGCCTTGGTCGAGATCGCCGAGGCCGAACTCGGTGCGCTGGGAGACATTGGACGGCTTCTCGGGCTTTGGATCGACGCCCGAGGTGTAGAGCCAGTCGTGGATCACCGGGGCGTCCGGCTGCATCGCAGCGTCGACGTCGGTCACGTGCGGCAGGGGCTCGTAGTCCACGTCGATCAGCCCGAGCGCCTTGCGCGCGGTACGCGCATCGATGGCCGCCACCGCCGCTACCGCGTGGCCGTCATAGAGCGCCCGTTCCCGTGCCATGCTGTTCTCGAGCATGTGCGCGAGATCCGCGGGGAGCCCCTCCGGTACCGGCATGTCAGCAGCCGTCACCACCGCCTTGACTCCTGGCAGCGCTTCCGCCTTCGATGTATCGATGGACTTGATCCGCGCGTGGGCATGGGGCGAACGCAGAATGCGCCCGACGAGTTGCCCAGGCAGAGACGCATCTGCGCCGTAGCGGGCGCGCCCGGTCACCTTGTCGATCCCATCGGGACGCTTGACGCGCGTACCGATGACCTTGAACTCCTGCCCCGTGTAGGCATTGTCGTGTTTCATGTCTCGCCCCCGTTCTCGATGTGCGTTGCCTCGCCGTGCCTCGAGCAGGCGTGGCTTGTGCTCAGGCCGACTGTGCGGCTTGCTCCCGAATCTGCTTCGCGGCGCTCTGCACCGCGCGTACGATCTTGTCGTAGCCGGTGCAGCGGCAGAGGTTGCCGGCCAGCGCGTAACGAATCTCGGTTTCGCTGGGGTCCGGATTGCGGTCGAGCAGAGACTTCGCGGCGACGAGGAAGCCCGGAGTGCAGATCCCGCACTGCAGCGCCGCATGGCTGATGAAGTTTTCCTGCAGCGGATGCAGCTGGCCGTTTTCGCTCAGCCCCTCGACCGTACCAATTTCGCGCCCGTCGGCCTCGGCGCCGAGGACCAGGCAGGAACACACCAGGCGGCCGTCCAGGGTGATGCTGCAGGCGCCGCAATCGCCGGTCCCGCAGCCTTCCTTGACCCCCAGCAGGCCGACCCGGTCGCGCAGGGCGTCCAGCAGCGTTTCCTCCTCGGGACAGGCGAACTGAACCGCGTCGCCGTTGATCGTCGTCGTTACGAGCACTCCGCTCATCGTGAACCTCCTGCGCGCTGATAAGCGATCATGGCGGCGCGTTTCGCCAGCACGCCGGCGACCTCGGTCCGGTACTCGGCCGTCCCGCGTTTGTCGTCGATGGGTTTGCAGGCCGCCCGGCAGGCCGCGACCAGTGCGTCGAGCGCGCCGTCATCGAGCCTGCTGCCGACGAGTGC
>SLQW01000071.1 GCA_007131295.1 Pseudomonadales bacterium
CCGACCGCGTAGGCGCGCAACGGTACCGCGCCGTCAGACAGGCGCGGGGTGGGGCAACACCGCTCGCTTGCGTTCGATGATTCCCGGCGATGCGAGCTCCAGATAGTGGGCGATGGTCTCCACCCGGATCTTCACCGAGCCGCCGGGCTTGGTCGAATCGAGCTCCTGGAACGAGAAGAACAGCGTCCCGGAGCGCTCGACGATCTGCTGCACGGGCGTGAATGTGGGCTGGTCCATGCCGCACTCGTAGCTGGTCAGGCGGATCGCGCACGTGATCCACGGCAACCGCGCGGCCACTTTGGCCCCCCACAGGATCTCGTTGGTGTTCGCGCTGTAGGAAGACGGCCAGACGTCATTGATCTCGAGCGGCGAGCGAACGTGTCCGGCGGTGAGGTCCGGGCCGAAGATCCACTGCAGCAGATCGTCGTCCAGCGGCAGGTACTGGGACCAGAGAATGGGATAGCCGCAGGCCTGCAGATCCGCCTCGATCTCATGGCCGATTCCGGAGTCCATGTGGTAGGGGCGGGCCAAGACGAGCACGCACGGCGCGTTTCGTCGGGCGCAGTCCTCGATCACGGCGCGGCTGGCGGCGCGCATCTCGTTGTTGAAAGCCTCGAGCGTCCGGTAACCGGCGGTGACGGCACGCCGCGTTTCGGCCAGGGTCAGGCCGGGCAGCACGTCGCACAGCGCATCCAAGAGCTGCCGCGGGACGAGATCCGGCTCGGCCATCCGAACCAGTGGTGACACATAGTGCACGCCTCGTTCTGCGAAAGCGTCGGCTTCGCGCAGGAACCCGGCCTTGATGTTCTCCGGGCCTGCCATCACTCGCGGGCAGGAAAGCGAGTTCGCCACGTGCCCTTCCAGGAACGAGGGCAGTGAGTGGATCATGGGCGAGAACACGATGTCGGGCTTGCGTTTCTGGCCATAGAGCAGCTCACCGTAGTGGCCTGCGCCGCACTTCACCGGGTAGCAGCAGTCCACCGTGCCGCGGCCGCGACCGAACTCCCGGCTCTGGGCTTCGGAGGTGTCCTTCGAAAAGGTCACCCTGGCGTTGGGAATGCCTAGCGCATCGAAGAAACCGAGCCAGAACTGGTGCGTGGACCAGACGTTTAGAATCTTCGGGATGGCGATTCGCAGCCTGGCTCGGGTCGCCCTCTCAGCCGGTTGCTCGGGCTCGCCGGAAAGCGCCTTTGCGAACCAGTTCGCCGATGTTCGGATGCTCACGTCGCTGTTCCTCCATGGATGCCTTGACGACACGCATCTCGTCGGCGTCCTCCAGCAGTCCCTTCGGGCAGGAGTTGCCACTGATGATGCGCTGCCAGCCCGGTTCCAGCGGCACCCGACTCCACGGTCGGCCTTCGGCGCCCTCGAGCTCGACGTCGATGAAGGCCCGCTTGCAGTTCACCGGACACCAGTTGCAGATGGTCTCGGTGCTGGTGGTGGACCGATAGCGCAGGGCCTCGATCGCTTCGAAACCGCGGAATCGAGTCGCTGCCGCACTGCCACGACTGTCGAGGGCGCAGAGCGCAGCGCCGATGGCGCCCGCCTCGCCGGAGTGTGGGTGAACGACGATCTCGGCCTCGGGAATGCGGGCGCGGATGAAGTCCACCTGAGCCTTGACCACCGCCAGGTTGCGATGCGTTCCCCCCTGCAGGACGAAGTGGCGGCCGGCGGCGCGCAGGTTCTGCAGCTGGCCGGCGTAGATCCACACGTTCAGCGGGAGGACGGAGGCCAGGGCGGCCATGATCTCGTCTGCCGACCAGCCCTTGCGCTGCTGGTTGACGATGTCGGACTGCAGGAATACACCGCAACCCATCGCCAGGGTCGGCATCGATCGCGCTGCGAATGCCTTCTCGGCATACTCTGCGAGCGGTATGTCGTAGCGCTCGGCGACACCCTGCAGGAAGGCGCCGTTGCCTGACGAGCACTGGGAGTTCAGGCGGAAATCCGCCACCGTGCCCTGACGCAGAAGCATGATCTTCACGTCGGTCCCACCCACGTCGCAGATCACGTCGGCTTCGGGGAAGATCGCCATGGCCGATCGCGCATGGGCCACGGTCTCCACCACGGCGAGGTCGGCGCCGACGATGTCGGCAAGCAGGTCCTTGCCGTAGCCCGTCAGCGCCAGGCCACGGATATCCCGAGCGCCGGCCTCCCGCAGGTCGCGGAACAGAGCCTTGGCGTCCTCGATGGGGTTACCCTGGGAGGGCACGTAGCTGGCGTGGAGCAGTTCGCCATCGGGCGAGAGGAGCACGGCCTTGGCGGTGGTGGAGCCGAAGTCGCAACCAATCACCACCGGGCCGGGATCGTGGCCGACTGCGAGGCGCGGTGTCGCGTGGGTCGGCTCATGCTGCTTGCGGAAGCGCTCCAACGCTTCGGCGTCAGTGATCAGGCCGCGCCCGCCCTCCTGCGCTTTCTGCTCGTGCTGGCCTTCCTCGATCCACCAGCGCAGCCTGTCGCTGCCGTGGAAGCGGCCGACGTCCTCGTCCTCGTCGGCAGCGAGTGCGATACAGCCAAGGGCGGCGTAGTAGAGGGCCTCGTCGGGCACCGAGATCAACGCGTCGGGCACCGCATCCTCGGGCAAGGCCACGCCACGTTCGTCCCACAGCCGGCCGAGGTGATGGCGCCACGCTTCCTGGAGGCCTTGAAAGAACAGATTCGGGCCACCGAGCAGGAGGACGCGGGGCCGGGGGGTGTTGCCCTTCGTGAGTGTTGCCAGGTTCTGGGTCACCACCGCATCGAACAGGCTGGCGATGATTTCCGACTCGGGAACGCCACCCTTGAGGAGGCTGTTGGCATCGGCTTCGGCGAAGATGCCGCACTTGGAGCTGACCTTGTGCAGGCTGACACCGTGGTAAGGCATGCGTGCCAGGTCCTCGGCGCTCACCTGCAGCTTGCGGGCGGTCTTCTCGATGAAGGTGCCGGTCCCGCCGCTGCAGGCGGACTGCATGTAGACCTGTTTGCTGCTCCCGTGGATCGTCTCGGTGAAGAACAGGGTCTTCATGTCCTCGCCCCCGATCTCCGAGACGAAGCGCACGTCGGGGTGCAGCCTCTCCACCGATGCCGCCACCGCGACCACTTCCTGGATCA
>SLQW01000024.1 GCA_007131295.1 Pseudomonadales bacterium
AACACCATCTTCCTCGCCTACGCCCTCGGCTGCGCCGAAGTCCTCGGCGCCTGCGATCTCGTCATCGGCGTCAACGCCGTCGACTACTCCGGCTATCCCGACTGCCGCCCCGAATTCGTCCGTGCCTTCGAGGCCATGGCCAACCTCGCCACCCGCGCCGCCGTCGAAGGCGCCCGCCTGACGGTCCACGCGCCGCTCATCGAGCTGACCAAAGCCGACATCATCCGCGCCGGCACCGAACTCGGTGTCGACTACGCGCTGACCGTTTCCTGCTACCAGCCTGACGCGCAGGGCAGGGCGTGCGGACGCTGCGACAGCTGCCGCTTCCGCGCCGCTGGATTCGCCGCTGCCGCCGTCCCCGATCCGACCCGCTATCAGACCTGATCCTCAGGCTTCGAACCGGGGCGGCAACCGCGCTTGCAGCCGCACTTGCAGCCGCACTGACCAGCCACGTTGGCAGCCGCGCCCAAAGCTAGCTGCCGCGCCGGCTTCAAGAGCCCGCTCGCCGTTGTTTTCACCGGGTGGATCTCTATAATGCGCCCCTCGCCGCGGGGCCGTTAGCTCAGTTGGTAGAGCAGGTGGCTTTTAACCACTTGGTCGCTGGTTCGAGTCCAGCACGGCCCACCATTCCCTCGCTTGTGTTCCGTGACGCCTCTCTGTCGACGCCCGGTTGAACGTTCCGGGCTCAGACCAAGCTAGGTCATTGGTTTTCGCGCTCTGGAAACCTTGGAAGCGCGTTTCTGAACTCTTAGAGCCCCGTTTTTTGGCCCGAAAAGGACCTTGTAAGCTCCGGCTGCCCATCCGTACGACAGTCAGTCCCGCGTAGAACGTCGTTTTTGGCCCCAAAAGCAGGCCTCTAAGCATCAGAAGTCGCGCGTTTAAGGTTCCTGCGAACAGGAAGGTCAGGGAGTTGGGGTAATCTGACCCCAACTCAACGCGTGTGTAGCTTGCAACACGAAAGTAGGGATGACGTGGAGCTGAACATCCGCAATCCGGAGGCTGATCGCTTGGCTGAGGAATCGGCTCGCGCCACCGGCGAGACCAAGACCGACGCGGTGATCCGTGCAAGGCAGGATCGCCTCGACCGCATGCGCCGCGAGCGCGGTGGACATGCGGCAGGCGCAAGAGGCGAGGCGGGCTTTCGGTCAGTTCGGTAAGGGGCGAGCCGCCGCTGGCCTGAACTACGGCGAGTGCTTCGCCTATGCGCTCCCGCGCACGAACGGGCAGCCATTGCTGTTCAAGGGTGAGGACTTCGCCCGTACCGGCATCACCCCCGCCCTCCGCTAGGCCGTCCGGGGTCAGAAGGCCACGCGGAGCGGGAGGCGGTCGATGCGCCAGACCGTCGGCAGCGGCTCCGAGGGCTCGACGATGATAGGCACCATGCTCGCATCGGCGCCGAATCCGGTGCGGAGCCCCGCCGGCAGCTGCGCCGCGACCCCGGTGGTGTCGCGGACGATGGCGGCATGGCGCGTCCGGTCCGGCAGGATCAGCTTCACTTCCGCGCCGGTTTCAATCCGGCGCTCGAGGTGGCGCGGCTCGACGTAGGCGATGACCCGCAGGTTCTCGCCGCTGTAGCGCATCAGCGCAGTGCCGGTGTCGACGAACTGGCCCTCGCGGACCAGGATCTCCGTTACGACGCCGTCGAGCTCGAAGCGCTTGTCGAGCAGCCCTTGCTCCAACTCGACGCGCGCGCGTTCGGCCTGGAGCTGGTCATGCCGCAGCTGCATGGCCTCCGGCCAGCTCGCCACATCATCGGAGCGGGGCAGGCGCTCGCGCTCGCCGCGCAGCTCCGCGATGCGCTCCTCCAGCCGGGCCCTCTCCACTCGCACCGGCAGCAACTCGGAAGCGTTCGCCGCATTGGCGTCCACTAGCTCGACGAGTCGGGTCTCCTGCTCGCGAAAGATCCCCAGGCTGTTCTGCAACAGGCCGATCCTCGAATCGAGCGTGGCGCCGCGCTCCGCACCCACGCGCCCCACGCGCGTTTCCAACTCCGCAAGCTCGTCGGCTGTGCGGCGGGACTGTTCGGTCAGAAGTGGATTGTGCTTGCGCACCACGCGCTGGCCTTCCTGCGCGCGTGCCCACGTCTCGATCTCGATTTCGGTGACGAAGCCCGGCGCCTGCGCGAGCAGTTCGTGCTGCGGCATCCAGACCATCGCCGCCACCTCACTGGAAAAAGCGTCCCGCGCCAGCGTGTAGAGGAAGTAGAGGACTGGACTCGCGACCAGCAGCAGGATCAGATACCAGCGCAGCCGGAATGCGGTCCGCTTGGCTGGCCCGTAATGAACCTTGAGGCCCTGATCCTGCCCAGCCTGACGCTGGTTGGTATCTTCAAAGCGTATTTTCATAGCGCCACAACATGCTCAGATCGGTGTAGCCCTGCAGGGCAACGGGCAGGTCGGTCCTGCCCACCTGGTCGCGGACGTCGGCGATCCCAGACCGCAACGACGACCACCCGTGATGAAACCAGCTGTTCTTCGCAGGCAGCTCGCGCTCCACGCTTTGTGCCAGCGTCACGGTGAGGTCCGGCTCCTCGCGGAGCACGGCACCCAGCCGGGAAACGAGCGACTCCGGGCGCGTGGTGTAAATCATCAGCGCCAGTTCCGACACACCGACAGCGGCCAGCTCGCAGCTGAGACAACGCTCACCTGTTCCGAAATCCCGCGGATGCGCGCTGACACTGACCGGCCACGGAGAACGTTCGACGACCGCCGCCAGCGTATCCAACCAATGCTCGATGAGCGTCTCGCGCCCGTAGGCGTCCACCTCGAGCTGATCGATCTCGATGTCCAGATGCAGATCCTGAAACGGCACCCCGCGCAGCGACGCGACGATGTCGAGCAGGTGCGGGCGGTAATCGGGCAGGGTCCACAGCGGCTCGCCGAGCAGCAGCCCGCTTTCAAGCTCACGCTCGCGCGCGACGTCGATGAATGCCGTGAGCTCCCTCGGGTCCGCGCTGTAGCGCTCGATCTGCCCCGCATCGAGCGAGATCCAGACGTGGCTGACCCCGCTGCGCTGCACGGTCGACCAGAACTCAGAGTCGTCACCGCTGAGTACCGGCGCACTGTCCCA
>SLQW01000034.1 GCA_007131295.1 Pseudomonadales bacterium
TACGACGGTGTGCCCAGGCATGACGCCCTCAGTGCAGTGAGCCCTGAGCATCCAGTCCTGCTCACCCACGCCAGCGGCCATGCATCCTTCGCCAATGCGCTAGCCCTCGCCGAGGCCGCTATCGATCGCGATACGCCGGACCCGGAAGGAGGCACGATCGTCCGTGATCGCGAGGGCGAGCCTACTGGTTTCCTGCGCCAGGCCGCGCAGATGCCGGTGCGCCGAGCCGCTGCAGCTGCCCGGGAATCCATGAGCGAGGCGGAGCAGCAGGCACGCTTTCTGCGCCAGGTGGAGCTGGCCTCGGCCGAAGCGCTGCGCCACGGTGTGACCAGTTTCCACGACCAGGGCACGCGGTTCGCGGACATCGAACGTCTCAAGCGGTTGGCTGAGGCCGGGGAACTGCCAATTCGACTGCACGTCGCGGTACGCGGCGAGTCGAATGCAGACCTGGATCGTCGACTCCCCGACTATCGCATGATCGGCCACGGCGACAACTTCCTCACCGTGCGCTCTGTTAAGCGCGCAATCGACGGAGCCCTCGGGACGCACGGTGCCTGGCTGCTGGAGCCTTACAGCGACAAGCCCGACACCTCCGGTCTGCCGCAGACGTCAATCGAGCATCTGCGCGAGACCGCAGACATTGCTGCGCGGCACGGTTTTCAGCTCCATGTCCACGCAATCGGCGACCGCGGCAACCGGGAGACCCTCGACGTGTTCGAGGCCGTATTCGCCGAGCACGGTCCGGAGGAAGATCGCAGATGGCGGGTCGAACACGCCCAGAACCTGCATCCCGATGATATTCCCCGCTTCATGGACCTGGGTGTCGTCGCCTCCATGCAGGGTATCCACGCCACCTCGGACGGGCCCTGGGTACCGCAACGCCTGGGCGAAGCGCGAGCCCGGGAGCGCGCCTACGTCTGGCGCTCCCTCCTTGATGCGGACGCCATCATCTGCAACGGCACCGACGTCCCCGTCGAACCGATATCACCGATCGCATCCCTGCATGCCTCCGTGACGCGGGAAATGGCCAACGGTGAACGCTTCTTCCCGGAGCAGTCTATGGGCCGCCTGGAGGCGCTCTGGTCCTACACGGTGGGCTGCGCCTTCGCCGGATTCACCGAGGACCTTGTCGGGACCATCGCGCCGGGCATGCTGGCTGATCTGGTTGTGCTCGATGGCGACCCGCTGACCATGCCTGAGGATGCGCTCAGGGACCTCGAGGTGCACATGACGCTGGTCGGAGGCGAGATCCGCTACCGCCGCTGAAGGATCCTGATGAAAGAGCCGCGCGTGCGCCCCTGAAGGTCTCGGGGCGCACACACTCACTGCCAGCGCAAGACTTCTGCTGCCGACGCCGGACCTGACGCCGCGGCGACGAAGCAGTATGCTGCCTTCCGCTCCGGGCAGGCAGGACTGCGACCCTGCTTGCATGGCGCCCCAGCGTACGTGTCCGAACCCGTGCCCGAGGCCCCTGCAGCTGCCCGATCTCCCTTGAACCTGTGGATTAAGCGACTGCCGTGAAAACATACAAGATCATCTACACCCTGACCGATGAAGCTCCCGCACTCGCGACCCAGTCTCTGCTGCCGTTCGTGAGCGCATTCACCCAGGCCGCAGCCGTGGAGGTCGAACTCTCCGACATATCCCTGGCTGCGCGGGCGCTGGCGGCCTTCCCCGAGCGCCTGACGGAGGAACAGAGGGTTCCCGATAACCTTGCTGAACTGGGCAAGCTGACCCAGGATCCTGACGCCAACATCATCAAACTGCCGAACATAAGCGCCTCGGTACCACAGCTGGTCGAGACCATCATGGAGCTCAAGTCGCAGGGTTACGACTTGCCGGACTATCCGGAGGAGCCCGCGACGGAAGAAGAATGGGCAATTCACGAGCGCTATGCGGGTGTGCTGGGTAGCGCCGTCAACCCCGTGCTGCGGGAAGGCAACTCGGACCGACGGGCACCGGAATCAGTCAAGCGCTTTGCCAAGAAGTATCCCCACTCCATGGGCAAATGGAGTCAGGCCTCGCAGACCCACGTCGCCCACATGCGCAAGGGCGACTTTTACCACTCCGAAGTATCGACGACGGTAGAAAAGGCCCAGGATCTGCGCATCGAGCTGGTGAAGAGCGACGGCAGCGTAGAAGTGCTGAAGGAGAAGGTGCCCGTCAAGGACGGCGAAGTCATCGATGCGGCGTTCATGAACGTCGCCGCACTGCGCCAGTTTCTCGAGGAGGAGCTCGAGGGTGCACGGCGCGCCGACCTGCTTGCTTCACTGCATCTGAAGGCGACCATGATGAAGGTCTCCGACCCGATCATTTTCGGGCATGCCGTGGAGGTGTACTACAAGGATGCGTTCGAGAAGCACGCCGAGGCCTTCGCGAAACTCGGCATCAAGGCGCGCTTCGGCATGGAGACCGTACTCGATAAGGTCAAGGAAGCAGGCTTTTCCCTGCGCAACGAGATCGAGGCCGACATCCGGGCCTGCCACGAGTCGCGTCCCGGACTTGCCATGGTCAACTCGGACCAGGGCATCACCAACCTACACGTGCCGAGTGATGTGATCATCGATGCCTCCATGCCGGCGATGATCCGCGTGGGTGGCAAGATGTGGTCGGCAGACGGCAATCTGCGCGACACCAAGGCGATCATCCCCGACAGCTGCTACGCCACGATCTACCAGGAAGTCATCAACTTCTGTAAGCATCACGACGCCTTTGATCCGACCACTATGGGTACGGTTCAGAACGTCGGTTTGATGGCGCAGAAGGCCGAGGAATATGGTTCCCACGACAAGACTTTCGAGGTTCCTGCCGCCGGCACCATGCGGGTCGTCGATGCCTCCGGCAAGGTCCTGCTTCAGCACGACGGTGTCGAGCAGGGCGACGTCTGGCGCATGTGTCAGACCAAGGATGCCGCCATTCGCGATTGGGTGAAGCTTGCGGTCAACCGTTCCAGATCTTCCGGCATTCCGGCCGTATTCTGGCTAGACAAGTATCGCGCGCACGACGCACAGATGATCGCCAAGGTGGAAAAGTATCTGGCGGAACAGGACACCAAGGGGCTCGA
>SLQW01000137.1 GCA_007131295.1 Pseudomonadales bacterium
GCAGCCTCTCGGAGGCATGCATGGCCGCCCAGCAGGCGTCGTCCTCGATCCGCCGACGCAGGGCAGCGACCAGCATGGCCTCTACCGTTTCGGGATCGAAGAGGTCAGCCACGAGCTCGCTCGCGACTTTCCGATAGATGCGCTGAGCAAACGTCACGATTTCGGCGCGTGCTCCGCGCACGATCGCATGGGGCATTTCCGCATCGATGATGGCCTCGGAAACGCCTGCGAGTCCGAGCTGCTCGCTGACGTCCTCGACGAGGGCTCGAACGAACTCCACACCCTGGACACTGCCCAAAGCAATGACCCGCTGCACGGACTCAGGCAGCTTGCGAACACGATTGAAGATCACGTTCTCGAGCTCGACGGTCTCTCCAAGCAGGGTCTCCAGACCACTCACGGTGAGCGCGTTACCCGTGTCCCGGTCGACGAAGTAGCGTGGTTTGCTGGCGGCGTAATGACAGATCTCAGCCAGGAACTGCGGGTTCCCATCCGCGCGAGCAAGGAGCGCCCTGCGCTGCGACGGCTCAAGGCCCGGCAGCAGAGATGCAATCATCGGCTCTAAGTCGTCCACGCGGCCCAGGAGGATCGGCTGCCAGGCTTCGTCGTATCGCGCTCGATGGTCGAGGATCGCCCGGGCGATGCTCCGTGGTTCCGCGAGCGCGGATTGGCTGTGCCACTCCGCCTCCCAATGCGTGACGAGGATCATGAGCGGCCAGTTGCCTTCGAAGGCCGCCTCGATCAAACGGTCCACGACATCCACGACATCCGGGTCGCTGGGAGAAAACTGGCCGTCATCGATCAGCAGGACCGCCGGGACGCGCTGTCCCGTGTCGCCGCCGAGCAAAGTCGAGAAATCCCTGACCAGGGCATCCGCAGCCGACCTCCTCTCCTTGCGATCGACGGCATCCGGACTCTGCACCTCGCGGTCCTGAGCCTCCTCGCGGCCAAGCTTGAAGACTTCGAAGGCGTACTTGCCGAGCGTCCTTATCGCGCTCACGCCAGTGACGTCCGACGCGAGATCGACGATGACGCCACCCGTGGACTTGGCACCCCCGACCAACCGCCCTTTCTTCCGTCGCGCGGCATACAACGGCTCGAGATGTGGCTTGAGGCAGGCCAGACCGTCGCTGAGCGCGTTGCCGACGGGCTGATTGCGCTTCTCGGGATCGCGCAGGCGAATCCCCCACCAGAGGAAGGGAAGCGTCGCGGCACTGTTGCATCCGTCCAGATCGGGATTGATCTTCAGGTTGTCGCCGATCTGGTCGAGCGCGGCAGGCCAATACCGCTTGCTGCCGTCGCCATGCGCCTGCGCCGACAGCAAGTTGTAGAACTCCTGCGCGATACGCGTCTTCCCCAGCCCGGACCCGGCAAGCAGTACGACGACCTGCGGTTCGGGCTCGGTCCCGCCGAGCTTCTCGAACGCGGTACGCAGGAGCGCCATCTCGCGCTCCCGGCCACAGAAGGGGGAACGACCCGACGCCAGCGCAACGCTCTTGTCCGTCAATGGCACATCCCCCGACCCGACAGTCGCAGCTTACAACACGTGCCGGTTTCATCGGCACAGACCACCAAGACATGCCCTCATCGAGCACTCGAGAGGCGAGCAGATGATGAGCTTCGGAATGAAGCAGAAGAGTGGCGAAATTCGAGCGAGATGGTGCGGCTGAGAGGACTTGAACCTCCACGGGGCTAGCCCACTGGAACCTAAATCCAGCGCGTCTACCAGTTCCGCCACAGCCGCACGCGGCGGGACCTTAGCACAACAGACTCGCGTCAGGACCCCATCCGATCAGCCACTTCGATTACCAGCGGACGCTCGAGCGGGGCGGGAGAAATCGAAGAAGCTCGGCTCGCATACCGCACCCGCGCGCGCAGATAGCCGTTGCGGCACTGCGAACAGGTGCGGCACGTCTCTCGCAAGTGATACCGAAACGCACGGTTTGCCCCATGGCACGCCGGAGCTCGCATCGGAATAGTGCCTGCGCACCAGCGTTTGCACCCTAATGGAGCACGACCATCTTGGAAGAGAGCGCACCACCGCCCATCGATCCACCCTCAATGTGGCTGACGCTGAGCGAGGGCGTGCGCATTGCCGGCGAATTCAGCGCCCTGCTGGCCACCTGGAACTGGCTGCGGCAGCAACCGCGCGGCGACGGCCATCCTGTGCTGATCCTGCCCGGCTTTACCGCGGGCGATGCATCGACGGTCTTTCTGCGGCGCTTCCTGCGCGAACTCGACTACGATGTTTTGCCCTGGGACCTCGGAACCAACACCGGCGAGTCCTACCTGGTTCCGAGGCTCTACAAGCGCATCAACGCCATCATCAAGTCCACCGACGAGCCGTTCAGCATCATAGGCCAGAGTCTCGGCGGCGTGTTTGCCCGCGAGCTGGCGCGCAGCTTCCCGAGCCACGTCCGCTCCGTGATCACGCTCGGCAGCCCGTTTCGGACCCGGGATGGTGAAGGCACCAACAGCGTTGTGCGCAGGATGTTCGAGCGTTCGGCCACGATCCGGCCGGCGGAGCGCGTGCGGATGGGATTGCTTCCCGACAGCTCGCGACCGCCGCCGATTCCGAGCACGGCCATCTTTTCGCGCTGCGACGGCATCGTTGCCTGGGAACTGTGCCGGGAGTACGAGGGGCCGACCTCCGAGAGCGTGGAGATCATCGGCAGCCACACGGGCATGTCGCTGAACCCGCTGGTGTTCTGGATCGTCGCCAACCGTCTGGCACAACCCCAGGGGGCTTGGCGCAAACTGGACCGCGATGCCTATCGGCGGGCCTGGTGGGACTTGTCCGTGGCGCCGATACGCGATTTCCCGCGCCTGCAGCTCCTGCGCCCGCTGCGCAGCGGCAGCTGACACCTCCCAATCCAAGCGCGACGCCGGCGATCGTTGCGCCG
Organism: Pseudomonadales bacterium; assembly: GCA_007131295.1. GTDB lineage: Bacteria > Pseudomonadota > Gammaproteobacteria > Pseudomonadales > Azotimanducaceae > SLTB01. The sequence goes on from SLQW01000137.1 coordinate 2,904, forward strand.
CGCTGCGCGCGGCACAACTTCCCACAGCGGACAGCGCCGACCCCGCGAGCCGCACGTGGGAAGGCGTGGCCGCCGACGGCGGGCGCGCCGATCGATGACTGCGCCCGAACCCAAGCGCGACGCCGGCGGCGGC
>SLQW01000141.1 GCA_007131295.1 Pseudomonadales bacterium
ATCATGATCATGATCACGCCGATCATGACCATCACGGTCACGACCGCAAGACACGTGGTGGGACTGATCACGATCATCATCGCGGCCACGACCACGACCACGACCACGACCACGACCACGACCACGACCACGACCACGACCACGCTCACATGGATGGGATGGTGAGCTGGGCGTATACCTGCGAATCGCAGCTACGTCAGGTGGACGTGGAATTGTTCGACCTGCTGACGTTGGACAGGATCCGGGTGCAGGCGATCAGCGAGCGGGGTCAAGGCGCGGGAAATCTAACGCCGACCTCGCGCCGTTTCCGTCTGCCGTGAGCGTTCAGTAGTCATAATCCAGGCGCTCGGTGAGGGCGCCCTCGATCCGGTAGCTGGCCATGGCCAGCTCCGATTCGGACGTTTCGGTGCGCAGGCGTCCGGTCAGCCGCTGCGGCTCGAACATTTCGCGTTCCGGCACACCGCGTTCCAGCGTCACCCGGATAATCTGGTTTGGAGGCGGCGGAGGCACGTGGATGCAGGCGCCGAACCAGGGTACGAACAGAAATTCCTTGAGCGCGTCCATGCCCCATTCGAGCGGAACCAGCCAGCCTTCGATTGATACCAGGGTGTCATCAAGGGCCGCGACCACAGGGGCGTCCTGCTGCTGGGCGGCGGCCGGTGACATGGGATCATGGAAGAAGGTGCTGAAATCCGGCATCGCCGGTTTCCATCCGGGTGGCATCAGCTCTTTCCATTCCAGTGCGCGTGGCTCCTCTGCCAGCGCGTAGGGGCCAGCCAGGGCGAGCAGCAGGAGAAGTAACCAGATTCGCAGGTGACTCGCTTTCAAGGTGGTGCTCCCTTCTTTCGTCGGCACATTCAGGTACGGATAGAAAGCCCATCCGCCAGCGACATTCTATAGGCGCGCCAGGCCGGGATCGCCCCCGCCAGCGTCGCTCCGATTATGACCATACCGAGCAGGGCCAGTTCACGCATGCTGGGCAGCGAGGGCGCGAGATGAATGCCCCAGGTTGCCTGTACCAGGGGCGCGCCCGCCGCCATCAACAGGTACACCAGCCCGAACCCCGCGAGTGCACCGCCAATGCCAAGCAGGGCGCTTTCCGCAGTCAGCAGGCCGAAAACGTGGGCCGGTCGGGCGCCTACGGAGCGCAGGATGGCCATCTCGCGTCGTCGTTCCGCGAGGGATGCCAGCAGCATGGTCATCATCCCTGCGAGGCCCGCAAGCACGACGAACGCGGACACGACGATGAGGGCGTTCTCGGCGACGCCGACCAAGTTCCAGAGCTGCTGCAGTGCCACGCCGGGGAGAATTGCGGAGAGGGGTTCATCCGGATAGGCGTTGATGGCGCGCTGAACCTGGAACACGGCGGCCCGTGACTGCAGTCCGAGCAGGAAGGCGGTGACGGCGCCCGGAGCGAGATCCTGCTCTCGGGCCTCCTCCGGCGACACTTCCTGACCTGAGAGCGGCACGCCTGCCTCCCAACCGAGGTGGATCGCCTCGATGGCTTCTAGGCTGACGTGAATGCTCTGATCCACTGGCGTGCCGGTGGGTTCGAGGATGCCGCTGACGGTGAACGGCATGTTGTCATGGCGGAGAACCTCGCGAGTGCCGGTGCCATGGGCCAGCGTGATGCGGTCACCAATCCGGTAATCCAGGGCGCGGGCGACCTCGGCGCCCAGCGTCGCGTCGAACAGGTCCTCGAACCAGCGACCTTCGGCGAGCGCCAGCGCGCGGCCGCCGCCGTAGCGGAGACGTTCGAAGTAGGCTTCGGTGGTGCCGACGACGCGATAGCCACGGTGGGAGTCACCGAGGGAGAGCGGAATGGACCAGGCTACGAGCGGATGTCCGCTGATGCGCTGATAGCTCTCCCAGGACACGTTCGCCGTGGCATCACCGATCCGGAAGACGCTGTAGAGCAGTAGTTGGATCGGTCCTGAGCGGGCGCCGACGATCAGGTCGGTTCCCGCCACTGTCTGGGTGAAGCTGGCGCGCGTTTCTGTGCGCACCTTCTCCACGCCGATCAGCAGCGTCACGGAGATGGTGATGGAAAGTAGCGCGAGACCCGCGGTGAAGCGGCGGTTCCAGAGACTCTTCAGCGCGAGATGAATCAGTGCGCGCATCAGGCCGCTCCCGTCGCCGCGAGTGCCTGGTTCAACTCGCGCATGTCGAGGCTGCGATCGAAGCTGCGGGCGAGTTCCGTGTCGTGACTGACGAAAAGCAAAGCGGCGCCGCTGCGCGCGCATTCCTCTCCGAGCAGGGCAAGGAATTCGTTCCGTGTGTCGGCATCGAGCGCGGATGTGGGCTCGTCGGCGATGACGATGTCCGGCTGGCCTATCAGAGCCCGCGCCACGGCGACACGCTGCTGCTGACCCACCGAAAGTGCTGCCACGTCCCGGGCGAGGATATCCTCCTGACCTAGTCCCAGCCGCAACAGAAGGCGCTGCGCTTCGTCCAGAGCCGAGCCACCGCCCGCTGCCCGGCTTGCCCGATGCTTCGAGAAGCGACAGGGCAGCATGACGTTGTCGAGGACTGACAGGTAAGGAATGAGGTTGAACATCTGAAAGACGAAGCCGATGCGATCAGCCCGGAGCCGATCACGCGCCGATGCTGAACAGGTGGCGAGGTCGGTGCCGTGCAGGCGCACCTGGCCCGTTTCAGGGACCAGGACGCCGCCGATCAGCCCGAGTAACGTGGTCTTGCCGCTGCCGCTCGGCCCGCGAATGAAAAGGCGCTCTCCCGCGGCCAGGCGGAATATGTCGATGGCAAGAACCACGGGCGCTTGCGGCTGCCAGCGGAAGCGGACGTTGGCGAGTTCGATGACGGAGGCTGCAGGTCCGGAGCTCATGTGTGATTTTATAACATGTGCCCCGGTCGGGCTGCAGCCGAAATGGTCGGAGTGACTGGACTCGAACCAGCGACCCCCGCCTCCCGAAGACGGTGCTCTACCAGACTGAGCTACACTCCGAAGGGCGCGTATTCTAGTGACGCGCCTGGTAAAGATCCATATGTGGCCTCAGTAACTGCGTGAACTTGCGAACAGCGCGAGATCTTCCAGCGCCTGTCGGTAATCGTTGTCGGGCAGGCAGCTGAGATTGTCCAGCGCGCGGTTAGAAGCTTCCCGCGCGCGCATGAAGGCATAGTCGAGGGCGCCCGCCGAGCGGACGGCCTTGTAGACGGCTTCGAAACGATCGGGCGCGCGGGCAAGCACGGCGCTGCGAACTACTTCGGCTTCTGCAGTCGAACCTTGCTGCATGGTGTAGATCAAGGGCAGCGTTATCTTGCCTTCGGCCAGATCGTCGCCGATGTTCTTGCCGAGCGTGCGAGAGTCGCCCGAGTAATCGAGCGCGTCGTCGACCAACTGGAACGCGAGACCGAGCTGCAGACCGAAGTCGCGCAGCGCGGCAACCCGGGCCGGCACGTCCCCGGCGAGCACCGCCGCCGTATGGGAGGCCGCCTGGAACAGCATGGCCGTCTTGCAGCGGATCACCTCCATGTAGCGGGCCTCGTCCATAGACACCTCGCCGATACCGGCAAGCTGCATGACCTCTCCCTCGGCAATCACGTTGGTGGCATTGGAGAGAATAGCCATGATCTCCATCTCGCCTAGGTCCACCATCAGCTGGAACGCACGGGAATAGAGGAAGTCGCCCACCAGGACGCTCGGGGCGTTGCCCCAAAGCCGATTCGCCGTCGTGCGCCCGCGGCGGAGGTCGGACCGGTCTACGACATCGTCGTGGAGCAGGGTGGCGGTGTGCAGGAACTCGATGATGGTGGCGAGAAGGATCGGGCGCTCGTCGGTGACTCCGCAGGCGCGAGCCGACAGCAGGACCAGCAGCGGGCGCAGTCGCTTGCCGCCGGAGTCGACGATGTAGCGGCTGATTTCCTCCACCAGGGCTACGTCGGACGTGAGCTGGTGGGGGATCAGGGCGTTCACCGCGGTGAAGTCGTCGAGCACGACATCGTAGAACGGCAGGTCCGGAACCGGCCGGGGCGGCACACTTTGGGCGGGCGTAACGTTCATCCAGAGCTCCGAGCAGCGAGCCTCTCGGTCGGTGTGCGATTTGGTCGCCGTCCGCGACAAGCTATCTTGCCGTGCGGGAGGGGTTTACGTATAGTTGCGCGCCTCGCGTCCGGGTAGGTCCCGACGCACGGGCGATGCGCTGTATCGGCGGGCCCGTTTCCATGGATGCAGTGCATTCCGGAGTCGATATGTTCGCGGTATTCGAGAGCGGTGGCAAGCAACACCGCGTTCGTGAGGGTGATGTGGTCAAGCTCGAGAAGCTTGATCTCGACGCCGGTGACACGGTTGCCTTCGATCAGGTGATGATGATCGGTGAGGGTGACGACGTGGTTGTGGGCGCTCCTTACGTGGAGGGTGGCAAGGTCACGGCGGAGGTGTTGGAGCAGGGTCGCCACGCTAAGATCACCGTGATCAAGTTCCGACGCCGCAAGAATTATCACCGCAAGGCCGGCCACCGCCAGGCCTACACCGCGGTCCGGGTCACCGGCATAAGCCGCTGAGCGCAGATACGGGAGTAGGCAGATGGCGCAGAAGAAGGCAGGGGGCAGCACACGCAACGGTCGCGATTCAGAATCGAAGCGGCTCGGGGTGAAGTTGTTTGGCGGTCAGGCCGTGACGGCCGGGAACATTCTGGTCCGTCAGCGCGGTACCCAGTTCCATCCCGGGGACAACGTCGGTCTCGGTCGTGACCACACGCTCTTCGCCACGGCGGACGGCAGCGTCAAGTTCGAGGTGCGCGGACCGAAGAAGCGTCGCTATGTCAGCGTGGTGCCGGCTGAGGCCAGCTGAGCGACAGTAGCGGGCAGGATTCAGAATCCCTTCGAAAAGCCCCGCCTCGGCGGGGCTTTTTCGTCTTCGGCTGCCGTACGGGCTGCCGCACGCGAACGTCTTCTGCGAGACTCTGTAGCGATGGGCCGGGCGTTTGTGGGGCTACGCGTGCAATCATGAAGTTCGTCGATGAAGTAAGCATCCGTGTGGAAGCCGGTCGCGGCGGTGACGGCTGCCTCTCGTTCCGGCGCGAGCGCAATCTGGCCAAGGGTGGTCCGGACGGCGGCGACGGGGGCGATGGCGGCGACGTGGTGCTCGAAGCCCAGGCTTCGCTCAATACCTTGGTAGATTTCCGTTTCCAGCCCCGCTATCGGGCCGAGTCCGGCCAGGCGGGGGCGGGTCGGGACATGACCGGCCGGCGTGGAGAGGACGCCGTGGTACGCGTGCCGGTCGGTACCCTCGTCATCGACGAAGACAGCGGTGAAGCGCTCGGCGATCTCGCACAACCGGGCCAACGCTTGCGCGTTGCCCAGGGCGGTCGCCGCGGACTCGGCAACACCCGCTTCAAGTCGTCCACGAACCGCGCCCCGCGCCGGACGACCCCGGGTACACCGGGGGAGCGGCGCAAGCTGCGTTTGCAGCTGCGGCTGCTGGCGGATGTGGGTCTGCTCGGCATGCCTAACGCCGGCAAGTCGACGCTGATCCGCGCCGTGTCGGCGGCGCGCCCCAAGGTTGCCGACTACCCCTTCACCACGCTGGTACCCCAGCTCGGGGTCGTCCGCGTCGGCAGCGGCAGCAGTTTCGTGCTGGCTGACGTTCCCGGGCTGATCGCCGGTGCCGCTGAAGGCGCTGGACTTGGGACGCGTTTTCTCAAGCACCTTGCTCGAACCCGCCTGCTGCTGCATCTCGTGGATGCGGTACCGATCGATGGCTCGGATCCGGTCACCGCGATGACCACGATCGTCGCGGAGCTCGAACGCTACAGTCCAGCTCTGGCTCAGCGACCGCGCTGGCTGGTCCTGAACAAGGTGGATCTGCTCGCGGCCGACGCCCGCGCGGCGCTATGCGAGCGTTTTCGCGCCGCGGGTGTCAGCGCTCCGTTGTATCTCGTCTCGGCGGTCACAGGCGAGGGCTGCGAAGAGCTGATGCAGGCAGTGTCAGCTGCGCTTGCCGAACTCGCTCGGCAGCGTGACGAAGGCGGTGAAGGCGCTGCAGCACAACAGGCGCTCGATGACGCTATCGCCGCCGAGGTGCTCGGCCATACCCTGACACGGATCGCGGCTGGGGAGCCGGATGCGCCCAGCGACGACGACGAGGACGACGGCGTGGAGGTGCGCTATGTCCCTTGACGCCATGGCATCAGAGGGCAAGCGGGCTCGGCTCGCGAATGCCAGACGCTGGGTCGTCAAGATCGGCTCGGCGCTGCTGACCGCTTCCGGACGTGGCCTGGATCGGGAGCGTATCGGCCGCTGGGCAGAGGAGCTGGCCGGTCTCCGGAGCCAGGGCCACGAAGTGGTTCTGGTGAGCTCCGGCGCCGTCGCCGAGGGCGTTCTGCGGCTCGGACTCGCGAGGCGGCCCGACCGCATCCACCAGCTGCAGGCTGCAGCGGCGGTAGGGCAGATGGGGCTGATTCAGGCTTGGGAGGCTGCCTTCGCCCGGCACGGTCTGCACACGGCACTGGTGTTGCTCACTCACGAAGATCTGGCGGATCGCGAACGCTACCTGAATGCTCGCTCCACGCTGCGCACGCTGCTCGGCCACGGCGTCGTTCCGGTCATCAACGAGAACGATACGGTGGCGACGGACGAGATCCGTTTCGGTGACAACGACACCCTCGGTGCGCTGGTGGCGAACCTGCTCGAGGCGGATGTACTGCTCCTGCTGACCGATCAGCCGGGGCTCAAGGAGCGCGACCCGCGCGAGGATGCGAGCGCACCAGTCGTGCGCTGCGCCCTGGCAGCCGACCCGGAACTCGATCGCATGGCGGGGACCGGGTCCGGCCATCTTGGTCGCGGTGGCATGGTCACCAAGCTGCGTGCCGCTCGCCTGGCTGCCCGCTCTGGCGCAGCGACGCTGATTGCCGATGGCTCGAGTGCCGGCATCATCGAGCGCCTCGTTGCGGGCGGTGAAGAAGGGACGCTGCTGCTGCCGGAAACGGAGCGTGTGGCCGCGCGCAAACGCTGGATCGCGGGTCAACTGCAGACGCGCGGCATGCTGGTGGTCGATGCAGGGGCGGCCGCGGCCTTGCGCGGCCAGGGCCGCAGCCTGCTACCGGTCGGGGTGCGCTCGGTTGAAGGGGATTTCGCCCGCGGCGAGGTGGTAGTCTGCCTGGATGAGTCCGGCCGTGAGATCGCCCGCGGGCTCGTCAACTATTCGGCGGCAGACGCTCGTCGCATCTGCGGCAAAGCGAGCGCCGAGATCGCCGTCCTGCTCGGGTATGCGGGTGAACCCGAACTCGTGCATCGCGACAATCTGGTGCTCGTGTGAAGCGGGTGGGACGTTGGCCGAAAGACGCACCGCCGGCCGAGTCGCCGGCGGCTGACGATCAGGATTTGAGCGCAGCTACCTGGGCGTTCAGGCGGCTCTTGTGACGGGCGGCCTTGTTCTTGTGCAGGATACCCTTGTCCGCCATGCGGTCGATGACGGGTACCGCGCTCGCGTAGGCAGCCTGTGCGGCTTCGTAGTCGCCCTTGCCGATGGCGGCCTGGGCCTTCTTGATCACCGTGCGCACCAACGAGCGCTGGCTTGCGTTTTGCTGCCGGCGCGATTCCGCCTGACGGGCGCGCTTGCGCGCGGATGCAGTATTCGCCACGAACTTCTCCGATTGGGGCTCGGGTTGAGAAGGCGCGGTAATATGCCGTCGGCCCTACGGGATGTCAATTGCGCCGGCAGAGGATTCGCCATTGCCCGAGCAGGATGAGCAGGCGGCACCGGCGCGCGGCGCCGGTTTGCTGCGCGCTGGCGCCATCGTAGGCGGCCTGACCTTCGTCTCCCGCATCCTCGGTCTCGCTCGCGATGTGGTGATAGCCACCCTGTTCGGGGCGCGTCCGGAGGCAGATGCCTTTTTTGTCGCGTTCCGCATTCCCAACCTGTTCCGACGTCTGTTCGCCGAAGGCGCGTTCTCCGCGGGCTTCGTACCCGTACTCGCCGAATACCGTTCAGCCCGTCAGCACGACGAGGTGAGGCGTTTCGTTGGCCGGGTCGCCGGCGCCCTGGGCATCACGCTGCTGCTGCTGACCCTGATCGGCATGCTCGCGGCGCCGCTGGTGATCCGGGTGTTCGCACCAGGTTTCGACGGCGAGGACGGACGTCACGCACTTGCCAGCGATATGTTGCGCATCACTTTTCCCTATCTGTTCCTGATTTCTCTGACCGCGCTGTGTGCCGGTGTGCTCAACAGCTTCGGGCGGTTTGCGGTGCCTGCGATCACGCCGGTCTGGCTGAACCTCTCGCTGATCGCGGCTGCGCTCGGGCTGGCCGGGCAACTGGACGAGCCGATCATGGCGCTGGCCTGGGGTGTGCTCGTAGCCGGCCTGCTGCAGTTCGTATTCCAGCTCCCGGCTCTGCGCCGCATCGATATGCTGGTGGCACCGCGGATCGCGCCGCGCGATTCAGGTGTGCGCAAGGTCGTCACCCTGATGCTGCCGGCGATGTTCGGTGCCTCGGTGAGTCAGCTCAATCTGCTCATCGACACAGTGCTCGCTTCGTTCCTCGTTGCCGGTTCCATCGCCTGGCTGTACTACGCGGATCGACTCATGGAGTTGCCCCTCGGCATCTTCGCCATCGCGCTCGGGACCGTGCTGCTGCCACGTTTGTCCCGGGAGCACGCGGAGGGTGCGCCGGAGGCGTTCTCGGCCACTATCGATCAGGGCTTGCGCCTGGGCCTGCTGGTGACGGTGCCCGCTGCGGCCGCCCTGGTCACGCTGGCGAACCCACTCATCGCGACGCTGTTTCACTACGGTGCCATGCAGGCCCACGACGTCGGCCAGGCCGCGCATGCCCTGATGGCCTACAGCCTCGGCCTCATCGGCTTCACGGGCGTGAAGATTCTCGCGCCCGGGTTCTTCGCCCGTCAGGACACACGCACACCCGTACGCATCGCCCTGTGGGCCATGGGGGTTAACGTCGTGCTGAATCTGGCCCTGATCCTGCCGCTGGCCCACGTCGGTCTCGCGTTAGCCACTTCCATCGCGGCGCTGGTGAACGCGGGTCTCCTGCTGCGGGGACTGCTCGCGGCGGGGATATGGCGACCGCAAGCGGGTTGGCGGATGTTCCTCGCGCAGCTTGCGGGGGCGACCTCGGGGATGGTGGTGGTGCTGCTGCTGGCGTCCCCGGCCGCGGATGTTTGGCTGGGGGCGTCGCTCAGCGACCGGGTATTGTGGACCAGCCTCCTCGTCCTGGCTGGGGTCGTCACCTACTTCGGTATTCTCGCGCTCTGCGGGTGGGGTCCCCGCCGCCTCCTGCGAGCCTATCTGTGACAGCCCTGACAGGCTCGGGTAGATGGACCCGGCAACGATTGGCGCGCAGCGGGAACAGGCTCGCTATACTGCGCCGCTCGGCGAGGCGGATCGGATCCCTGCTCGCCAGCGATCGCGCTCTGCAGGACTTTTCATGGAAATCATCCGCGGCATGCACAATCTGCGCGACCGCCACCGCGGCTGCGTCGCAACGATTGGCAACTTCGACGGTGTGCACCGGGGTCACAAGGCGCTGCTGGCGCGCTTGAAGGCGGAAGGTGAGGCGCTGGGTCTCCCGACCACGCTGATCACGTTCGAGCCGCAACCACGCGAGTTTTTTCGTGGCCGGGAAGTCCCTGCGCGTTTGACGCGCCTGCGTGAGAAACTCTGGCTGCTCGAGCGCGTCGGCGTCGACCGGGTACTCTGTCTTCCGTTCAACGAGCGGCTCGCATCCATGCCCGCTCAGGCCATCGTCGACGACCTGCTCGTTGCCGGACTCGATGTACGCTATCTGATGGTGGGTGACGACTTCCGCTTCGGTCGTGGCCGCGAGGGCGACTTCGCGCTGCTTGTCGCGGCCGGCGAACGCTACGGTTTCAAGGTGGCTAAGCTCGACACCCTGGCCCTTGGGGACGACCGGGTATCGAGTACGCGCGTGCGCGCCGCCCTCGCTGCTGGCGACCTGCTGCTCGCCGAACGCCTGCTCGGACATCGCTATTTCATCTCCGGGCGCGTCGTCTACGGCAGGCAGCTCGGCCGTCAGCTCGGTGTTCCGACGGCGAACGTACCGTTGAACCGTTACCACGCCGCGCTCGAAGGGGTGTTCGCCGTGGAGGTCTCCGGACTCGGTCCGATTCGGCAGGGCGTTGCCAACATCGGCGTCCGGCCGACGGTGGATGGGCGGGAGCCGTTGCTGGAGGTACATCTGTTCGACTTTTCCGACGATATCTACGGACAGCTCCTTTCGACCACTTTTCGACACAAGATCCGCGATGAGTGGAAGTTCGAGTCCGTCGATGCGCTGAAGGCGCGGATCGACGTCGACATCGTCGCCGCGGGCGACTTCTTCGCCACCGAGCGCAGCGCCTGATGCGGTTGCCCGGCATGCTGCACTACGCGAGCATCGGCGTGCTGATCCTGATCCTCGATCAGGTCACCAAGGCCTGGGTCCGCGCAAGCATGATGCTTGGCGAGCGCATCGACCTGTTGCCCTTTCTGGCCTGGATTCACGTCGAAAATCCCGGCGCGGCGTTCTCTTTTCTGGCGGATGCGGGCGGCTGGCAGCGCTGGTTCTTCATCGTTCTGGCGGTGGCGTTCAGCGCCTGGCTGCTGTGGGAGCTTTCGCGTTTCGGGCGCGGCGAACAACGCTGGCTGGCTCTGGCACACGCACTGGTGCTCGGTGGGGCGCTGGGTAACCTGGTGGACCGGATTGCCACGGGGCGGGTGACGGATTTCGTTCTGGTGCACTGGCGCGGCGCCCATTTTCCTGCATTCAACGTAGCAGATGCTGCCATCACTATCGGCGCTGCCATCTGGATCATGGTCGCCGTGATCGAATGGCGGCGCCAGCGCGCCGCGGAACGCAGCGCCTGACAACGAGGAGATGATGTGAGCGAGACGAAGCGACTCGCCATCGGCCCGGGTAGCCGGGTCACCCTGCATTTCAGCATCCGGCTGCCGGGCGGAGAGGAGGTGGACTCCACCTGGAGCCGGCGCCCGGCTACCTTCGAGGTCGGTGATGGTAACCTGCTCCCAGGCTTCGAGAAGGCTCTGTTCGGACTCGAGCCGGGCGCGACGCGGCAATTCACGATCGCGCCGGAAGATGGTTTCGGTATGCCGCATCCGGATAACGTCCAGACGCTCGATCGCACTGCTTTTCCGGCGGACATGACGCTGGAGGAGGGCCTCGTGGTGTCCTTCGCCGACGCGGCTCGCGCTGAATTGCCTGGTGTGGTCAAGCGCATCGATGGTGAGCAGGTGGAGGTGGACTTCAATCATCCGCTTGCAGGTCGCAGCCTCATTTTCGACGTTCAGATCATCCGGGTCGAACCGTCGGACTGACGCTCTTCGCAGTTCGTCGGATTCGACTATGCTGAGTGGCAGGGAACGGCTGATGGTACGGGCGGCATGCCTCATGGAGAACGCAGCATGAACGGGTCCAGGCGCGCACGGGGGCGGGGTTTCACGCTCACGGAACTCTTGATCGCCATCGCTATCGTGGCCATCCTCGCGACCGTCGCGTTTCCGCTTTATACAAATTACTCGCTGCGCTCTCATCGCGCTCAGGCCGCGACCGACCTGGGGGTCTGTGCCCAGGCGCTCGAGCGCCACTACACGGCGAATTTTACCTACCTCACGGCCGCTGCTGACCCGGACAACCTTCCGACCGAGGCTGCCATCTG
>SLQW01000021.1 GCA_007131295.1 Pseudomonadales bacterium
CCACCGATATACGGACCACCGATATACGGAGCACCGATACCTGCCAGGGCCCTCGCGACTACTGGGTCGCCCGGCATCCCCAGGGCGGGCACTGCTGGGTCTTCCAGAGCCTCGCCAGCGGACGCTGGTTCCTGCATGGAATTTTCGCATAGGTCTTTATTATCAATTAAAACAAATATTTAAGATGATTTTATCGAAATAGAATTGACATGAACTACGCCGAACTCCACTGCCTGAGCAACTACAGTTTCCTGCGTGGCGCATCCCACCCCGAGGAACTGGTGGCCCGCGCCGCTGCGCTCGGTTACCAAGCGCTGGCATTGACCGACGAGTGCTCCGTGGCCGGCGTCGTGAAGGCGCACCTGGCAGCGAAGGAAGCCGGACTGAAACTGATCATCGGCAGCGAATTCCAGCTTGATGACGGCCCCAAGTTGGTCCTGCTCGCCCCCGATCGCCGCGCTTACGGCCAGCTGTCGACCCTCATCACCATCGGACGCCGCCGCAGTCCCAAGGGCAATTACCGCCTCACCCTGCCCGACTTCGAGCACGGCCTGGATGGCTGCCTGGCGCTGTGGCTGCCGGACCCCGAGCAGCCGCGGGCGGCCAACGACGCTCAAGGCGAACGCCTGAAGGCAGCGTTCCCCGATCGCTTGTGGATCGCTCTGGAGCTGTTTTGCGAAGGCGACGATCTCGACCGCACCGCGGAACTGCTGACGCTGGCGATCCGGCTCGACCTGCCCATGACCGCTGCCGGCGACGTGCACATGCACGATCCCGCCCGCAAGCCGCTGCAGGACATCCTCACTGCAATCCGCCTCAATCGCCCCGTTAGCGAACTCGGCGGCGCCCTGCAGCCAAACCGGGAGCGCTGTCTCAAGCCGATGGAGCGCCTGCGGGAGCGCCATCTTCCAGAATTGCTTGCTGAGAGTGTCGCTATTGCCGCGCGCTGTAGTTTCAGCCTCGACGAATTGCGCTACGAATATCCACAGGAGCTGATTCCTCCCGGCACCACGGCCAGCGAGCACCTGCGCGCGCTTACCCTGGCGGGTGCGCGGCGACGCTGGCCCGAAGGCATGCCGGCGAGCGTCGCCGAACTGGTGGACAAGGAGCTCGCGCTGATCGCCGAACTCCGCTACGAACATTTCTTCCTCACCGTTCATGATGTGGTGGCATTTGCCCGGGAGCGCGGCATTCTCTGTCAGGGGCGCGGCTCTGCAGCCAATTCCGCCGTCTGCTACTGCCTCGGTATCACCGAAGTGGACCCAGGACGGATGAGCGTGCTGTTCGAACGTTTCATTTCCAGGGAGCGCAACGAACCCCCTGACATCGACGTGGACTTCGAGCATCAGCGCCGGGAAGAAGTGATCCAGTATCTGTACCGGCGCTACGGCCGGGACCGTGCGGCGCTTGCCGCCACCCTGATCACCTATCGGCCGAAGAGTGCGATCCGCGATGTCGGCAAGGCGCTCGGCCTCGATGCGACGCTGGTGGACGCGCTGGCGAAGTCCATGGCCTGGTGGGAGAAGCAGGAGGCCATTGCAGATCGCTTCGCTGCCGCCGGCGTCGACCCCGACAGCCCCGTGATCCACGACTGCCTGCGGCTGGTGCGGGAACTGCTCGGCTTTCCCCGCCATCTGTCCCAGCACGTGGGCGGTTTCGTCATTGCCGAAGGGCCCCTGGCACAGCTGGTGCCGATCGAGAACGCGGCCATGCCCGAACGCACCCTGATTCAGTGGGACAAGGACGACCTCGAAGCCCTGGGGCTTTTGAAGGTGGACGTCCTGGCGCTGGGCATGCTGAGCGCCATCTCCCGCAGTCTCGCGCTCATCGGTGCGTTCCGCGGCCGGCCCATGGCCGTTGAGGACATTCCGCCGGAGGACCCGGAAACCTACGCCATGCTGCAGAAGGCGGATTCCGTCGGTGTTTTTCAGGTGGAGTCGCGGGCACAGATGTCGATGCTGCCGCGCCTGAAGCCTGCCTGCTTCTACGATCTGGTGGTGGAAGTGGCCATCGTCCGTCCCGGCCCGATCCAGGGTGACATGGTTCACCCCTACCTGCGCCGGCGACAGGGCCTCGAACCGGTGAGCTATCCGAACGAGGCCGTGCGCGGCGTGCTCGAACGCACCCTCGGCGTGCCCATCTTCCAGGAGCAGGTGATCGAACTCGCCATGGTGGCAGCGGGTTTCAGCGGCGGCGAGGCGGATGCCCTGCGCCGGGCCATGGCCGCCTGGCGCCGCCGCGGCGGCCTGGAACCGTTCCGGGACAAGCTGGTTCAGGGGATGCTCGAGCGGGGCCATGACGTCGAGTTCGCCGAACGTCTGTTCGCCCAGATCTGCGGTTTCGGCGAGTACGGGTTTCCCGAATCCCACGCCGCCAGCTTCGCCCTGCTGGTATACGTCTCCGCCTGGCTCAAGCGCCACGAGCCGGCCGCCTTCTGCTGCGGTCTGCTCAACAGCCTGCCCATGGGCTTCTATTCGGCCTCTCAGCTCATTCAGGACGTGCGCCGCCACGGTGTGGAAGTGCGGCCGGTGGACGTGCTTGCATCCGCCTGGGACCACAGCCTGGAGCGCTCCGATGCGAGTCCGGGGCCAGGCAGCGGGCCGGATCCCTGCGGTTACCGGTATCGGCTGCAGCAGGGCGCGATCCGCCTCGGTTTCCGCCAGATCACTGGCTTCAACCAGGCTGCGGCAGAGCGCATCGTCGCGGCAAGGGAGATGCGCCCCTTTGGGTCGGTGCAGGATCTCGCCCGGCGTGCGGGCCTGAATGCAGGCGAGCTGCGCTGCCTCGCCGAGGCCGATGCGCTGCGCCGCCTCGCCGGACATCGGCACCAGAGCCACTGGGAGACCGCCGCAGTGAAGCCGGAAGCACCGCTGTGGACAGCCTCAGAAGACGCTCGGGACGAGGCTTCAGGTAACCTGCCTCCCAAGCAGAGCGACCGGGTCGCCGAGATGCGGACCACCGAGATGCGGACCACCGAGATGCGGA
>SLQW01000013.1 GCA_007131295.1 Pseudomonadales bacterium
ACACCCATGATTCCCTGGCGCTCGGCGAGGACGGGCCCACCCACCAGCCGGTGGAGCAGCTCGCCGTGCTGCGCATGACCCCGAAGCTGCACACCTGGCGCCCCTGCGATCAGGTGGAGACCGCCTTCGCCTGGCGTGCCGCGCTTGCCCGGACCCGTGCGCCCACTGCCCTGATCCTCTCCCGGCAGAAGCTCGCCTGTCCTGAGCGCAGCGCATCGCAGCTCGAGGCCATCGCTCAGGGCGGCTACATCCTCGTTGAGCCCGAGGTAGCGCCGCAGTGCGTGATCGTCGCCACCGGATCCGAGGTGGAGATCGCCGTCGCCGCCGCCGCCGAACTGAATGGCGCCGGCACCGCCGTGCGCGTGGTGTCCATGCCCTGCCTCGAGGCCTTCCTTGAGCAGGACGAAGCGTACCGAGCCGCGGTGTTGCCAGCGGATATCCCGCGCGTGGTGGTGGAAGCCGCGCATCCGGCGCCCTGGTGGCGGATCGCCGGCGATCGCGGCCGGGTGATCGGCGTCGACCGCTTCGGACTGTCTGCGCCTGGTGAGGCGATCATGGCCGAATACGGCTTCACCGCCGACAACGTCGCCGCCACGGTCCGCGAGCTGCTCTGACGAACCCGAAACCTCGTCAATGTGGGAAGCTGTAGCCGGCCGCCGGCCGGCACAGCGATGCCGCCCAGATCTCGGCCTGACCGCGGGTAAAAGATGTGGGAAGCTGTGCTGGCCAACGGCCGGCGCAGCGATGGCGCCGCAGGCGCGTCCGTAGCAACCCATCCCACCGAGCAATGCCAACGACTCGAAGGAACCACCGATGCCCCAAGTCCTGCGCATGACCGATCAGGATCTTCGCGGCCGCCGCGTCCTCATCCGCGAGGACCTGAACGTGCCGGTCAAAGACGGCCGCGTCACCAGTGATGCCCGCATCCAGGCCGCCCTGCCGACCCTCAGGCAGGCCCTCGAAGCGGGCGCCGCCGTTCTCGTTTGCTCCCACCTGGGCCGCCCCGACGAAGGTGAGTCAGCACTTACTCAGCCGGAAAGCTCTATGAAGCCAGTGGCTGACCGCCTCTCGGAACTGCTGGGCCGCGACGTGCCGCTGGTGGACACCTGGCTCGACGGCGTCGAGATCCAGCCTGGCGAGCTCAAGCTGCTGGAGAACGTCCGCTTCAACAAGGGTGAGAAAAAGGACGACGAGGCCCTGGCGCAGAAGATGGCCAAGCTCTGCGACATCTTCGTCATGGACGCTTTCGGCACGGCCCACCGCGCCCAGGCCTCAACCCATGGCGTGGCCCGCTTCGCTCCGATCGCCTGCGCCGGACCGCTGTTGGTGGCCGAACTCGAAGCCCTCGGCAAGGCGCTGGAAGCGCCGAAGCGCCCGCTCGTGGCCATCGTCGGCGGCGCCAAAGTCTCGACCAAGCTCAGCGTCCTCGAACGCCTGGCCGAAGTGGCTGATCAGGTCATCGTCGGCGGCGGTATCGCCAACACTTTCGTCGCCGCTGCTGGCCATGAAGTGGGCGCCTCCCTGGTGGAGAAGGACCTGATCGACGAGGCCCGCCGGCTGGCGGAATCCGGTGCCTTCCCACTGCCTGTGGACGTGGTAGTGGGCGATCGCTTCGCCGCCGATGCTCAGCCGGAGATCAAACCCGTCACCGACGTCGGGCCCGAAGACATGATCCTCGACATCGGCCCCGAGACTGCGGCCAGCTATGCGGCCCAGCTCGCCAAGGCCGGCACCATCGTCTGGAACGGTCCGGTGGGCGTGTTCGAGTTCGAGGCCTTCGCCGCCGGAACACGCGCGCTCGGTGAGGCGATTGCCGCGAGCGACGCTTTCTCCTTAGCCGGCGGCGGCGATACCCTCGCCGCTATCGACCAGTTCGGCCTCACCGACAAGATCTCCTACATCTCCACCGGCGGCGGCGCCTTCCTCGAGTTCGTCGAAGGCAAGACCCTGCCCGCGGTCGCGATCCTCGAGCAGCGCGCCCGCACCTGAACCCTATCTCCCTGATTCACAAGGAGATAGAGCACCACCTGTGGGAAGGTGTGCCCGCCCAGCGGGCGCACCGATCTCCTACGCAGAAGCAGCACCATCGCCAAAACTGAAGCCTCCCCACACGGCCAAACCTCTGCCACTCAACTCGAGTTCCTCGCCCACGAATCCTCCCCACATACCCTGCAGAACCGAAAACCAAACTTGCCAATATAAATTCAGGACTTTACAGTCCCTCGAGAGGAATCCGCCGGAATCCCGCACCATGCCTGGCCGCCGTCGCTACACCGACCCCTGCCCCATCGCCCAGGCCCTCGATCTCGTGGGCGAACGCTGGGCGCTGCTGATCGTCCGGGAACTCCTCCCCGGCCCAAAGCGCTTCACCGATCTGCGCACCGGACTCGACGGCATCAGCCCGAACGTCCTCTCCCAGCGCCTTGAGGAGCTCGAGGAGGGTGGTGTCGTCGACCGGCGCTACCTGCCGCCGCCCGCGGCCTCCCAGGTCTATGAACTCTCCGCCTGGGGTCGGGATCTCGAACCCATCGTCCGCGCCATCGGCCGCTGGGGCCGCGGCCGTGCGGGCCCGACTCCGGAGGGCCGGCTCAGCGCGAGTGCGCTGCTGTTGCTCGTCGAGGACCTGTTCGACCCCGAGGCCGCAGCCGGACTCAAGGCCCGCGTCGCCCTGCATCTTGGCAGCGAGCAGGCCCAGTACCGCATCACGAAGAAGGAACTCCGGCCCGAGTCTCCCGATGGCAGCGAGCCGGATACCGTTCTGACCGCGTCACCGGATACCGTGTTCAGCGTTCTCCGGGGTGCCGAGGGCTTCGCCACCGCCACTGCCGAGGGTCGGCTCGACGTGCGCGGCGACCCGACCCTGGCCGAACGCTTCTTTACCCTGTTCCGTCGGCCATGAGTGGAGGACGCGACCAGCCCCTGGCGATCTTCGATCTCGATGGCACCCTGGCCCTGATCGAGCA
>SLQW01000200.1 GCA_007131295.1 Pseudomonadales bacterium
CGAGCCCCACCAGGCTCGCATTGAGCAGCGTCGCCTCGGCGCGCGCCTGCACTGCCGTACGCCCCTCCCCGCGCAACGCCCCGGCGAGAAGATCCACCCACTCCGAGACCAGCCGTGCGCGCAGCGGCCCCGGAAGCCCAGAGCGCGTACCTTCAAGTGCCGTCGCCTCGATCGTCAGCCGCATCAACGGCAGATGCAGCGGATCACTGCACCACTGCCACCAGCGCTCGACCAGATCCGCTGTGCTCGCTGCCGGCTCCACCTCCGCCCAGGCCGCGATCATCGATCGCTGCCGCTGCTCGACCGACTCCAGCGCCTCAGCGAGCAGCCCTTCGCGAGAACCGAAGTGATAGATCAGTACGTAGGTCGACACGCCCAGCGCCTTCGCCAGCGGGCGCAGCGACACATCGCCGATCCCGGTCCGGCACAGGTAGTCGACCACGGCATCGAGCAGTGCCGCCTTGCGTTCCGGCTCGGGCTTGCGCCCCACGACCATCGCCCCCAGAATTACCCAAACGATCGTTATAGTAATAAAGGTACAGAAGGCGATCCAGCCATGAGCGACGCTTCCCTCACCGAGCTGCTACAACAGATCCGAGCTCAGGCCGCGCGCCCCGCCTCCGAGGCGCTGTCACTGCCACCGGCGTGCTACTGGCGCGAGGATGTCTGGGCACTGGAAGTAGAGCGCATCTTCCGCCGCGACTGGCTGTGCGTCGGCCGCAGCAATCAGCTCCCGAATCCGGGAGACTGGCTCAAGGTGGATCTGGTGGACGAACCCCTCGTCGTCGTCCGCGGCGAGGACGGCGTACTGCGCGCCCTCTCCCGCGTCTGTCGCCACCGCGGTATGGACATGCTGCACGACAGCCCTGCCCGCCACGGCCACGGTGCGCTTCTCACCTGCCCCTACCATCTCTGGAGCTACACCCTCGACGGACGCCTGAAGGCCTCGCCCATGATGCAGGCCAACACGGCGCCCGACGCCTCCCGCTGCCACCTGCCGACCTTCGCGCTCAGCGAATGGCAGGGCTTCATCTTCGTCTGTCTCGATGAGGCTGCTCCGCCCCTGGCCACGCGCATTCAGGGCCTCGAACAGCTCCTCGGCAGCGTCGACATGAGCGACTGGCGCATCGCGGGCAGCGTCAACTGGGGGGAGTCACCGGTGAACTGGAAGGTGGCACTGGAGAACTTCGCGGAGTTCTACCATCACATCGGCACGCACCAGAACAGCCTGCAGGTGCTCTGGCCCGCGAGCCGGGTCAGCCTGGACATGCGCGGGGAAGACGTGTTCATGGCCGGCAGGATGGCAGTGAATCCCGAACTGGCGACCGGCACCGAAGACGGCCATCCGATCCAGGCCACGCACCTGCCGACGATCCCCGGACTGACCGCGGAACAGCGCGGGGGCACGCTCGTCCTGGCGGTGTTTCCGCTGTTCGCGCTCGCCCTCAGTCCCGACTCGGCGATCTGGTTCGAGTGGTATCCGACAGGGCCGGAATCCCATGTCCTCGATATTCACCTGCTGGTGCCGGGCAGTTCCTTCGACACACCCGGATTCGAGCAGATCGTCGCGGAACACCTCGAAGCGATTCGTGGCGTGCAGGCCGAAGACGCAGCGGCGAACGAAGCCGTGCAGCGCGGCCTGCGCTCACGCTTCGCAACGAGCGGGCCCCTCGCCGAACTCGAACAGCCGCTGTGGCAGTTTCAGCGCTATCTCGCCGGGCGCCTGTGCACCTGACACAAGTCGGGCGACAGTCCCCGATCGGAGCGCCCGCTGGGGCGGGCACTCCTTCCCACGCGGAATCGCCAGGCTTGGGCTGTCAGCGATTCTGAGCGGACGTCCGCGAAAGCAGCCTTCGCGATCGCTGACGCGCTCGAATCAAGCGAAATCGCTAAGGCGTAGCGACAGTCCATGTGGGAAGTTGTGGCGCGCCGAAGGCGCGGCGCAACGATCTGCGTAACGCCAGAGCCCGACAGCAGTCCGCGATCGCGTCGCACGCTGTGCGCCCCGTCAGGCGTGCGGGCCAAGGATGGCCCGCAACAGTTGACGTCCGCGAAGTGGGCGTCGCGATCGATGACGAGATCGAATCGGGGAAGAGTCCGCGAGATCGGAGCGCCCGCTTTGCGGGCACTCCTTCCCACGTGAGCGTAAAGCGATAAGTCAGGCGACCTTGCGGCCACCCCAGCTGCGGCCGGAGCCGCTGCGGCGGGCGTTGCCGTTGCTGCTGCCCTGACGGCCACCGCCACCTTGGCGTGAACCACCCCCTGAGTAACCCTTGTTGTCGCGTGAACCGCCGGCCGTGTGACCGCCGTTTCCGCGAGCGGAGTCGCGGTTGCCGTCCGCACTGCGCTGGCCGCCGTGTCCGCGATGGCCGTTGTGATCCGCGCTACTGCGGCGACCTTGATCGCCACCGTGTCCACTGCCGTTGCCGCGCGCCGAAGCACCATCGCGATTGCCGTTCGCACGACGATTGCCGCTACGGCCACCCTGGGCGCTGCGATCCGCATTGCTGCGACGCCCCTGATTGCCGCCCTGGCCACCGCCACGGCGCTGACCCTGGCCCTGATTTTTTCCGGCAAGCCGCGACAGCGGCTCGGTGGGCTCGTACCCCTCGACGACCTCGGTGGGGATCGGCACCTTCACCAGCTTGCGGATGTCGCTGAACAGCCCGTGCTCGGCACCGCAGACCAGCGACAGGGCCACACCCTCACGCCCTGCCCGGCCCGTCCGGCCGATGCGGTGGACGTAGTCCTCCGGTACGTTCGGAATCTCGAAGTTGACCACGTGCGGCAGCTGATCGATGTCGAGTCCGCGGGCGGCGATGTCCGTCGCCACCAGCACCCGCACCTTCTGCTGCTTGAACTCCTTGAGCGCCTTGGTCCGCGCCGCCTGACTCTTGTTGCCGTGAATCGCCGCTGCC
>SLQW01000040.1 GCA_007131295.1 Pseudomonadales bacterium
GGGTCGGGCAAGAGTTGCCTGTTCTGCCATGCCAGATTCCTCGTCGCTCTAAAGATCGGCGGCAAGCCGCTCGAGCATCTCGGCGTGTGCGGCAGCGTCGACGTCGCGCTCGAGGATGCGCCCTGCACCCAGCATCGCCAGCGTCGCCACTTCCTTGCGCAGGGACTCTTTAGCCCGCTGCACTTCCTGCTGCACATCGGTGGTGGCGGCCGCCTTCAGGCGCTCTCCCTCTGCGCGGGCGTCGCGTTTGGCCTCCTCGATCATCTGCGCCGAGCGCTTGCGCGCTTGCTCCATGATCTCCGCCGCTTCTGCCCGCGCCTTCCGGATCTCATCTGTAGCCCGCTTCTGGGCCAGGTTGAGATCCGTTTTCGCACGCTCGGCCGTCTCGAGCCCCTCCGCAATCTGCTCCTGCCGGGCCGTCATGGCCGCAACGATCGGCGGCCACACCAGGCGCATGCAGAACCAGACGAAGAAGAAAAACGCGAGCATCTGGCCGAACAGCGTCAGATTGATGTTCATGCGTCAAGCCTCTCGTCCGTCTCGACTTTACGTTCAGTGGTCACCGGGGTGACCCGTGCCGACGTCAGATCACGACGAACAGGATGTACAGCGAGATACCCACACCGATCATCGGGATGGCGTCGAGCAGGCCGAGAATGATGAACAGCTGGGTACGCAGCGTGGGCAGCTGCTCCGGCTGGCGCGCGACGCTCTCGATGAACTTGCTGCCCAGGATGCTCACACTGAAGGCACCGGAGACAGCCGCGATACCGAGGAGAAAAACGACTGCAAAAATGGGGTCCATGGATACTCCCGCTCAAAAGCTCTGCTGTGGATGAATCGCTCGGTTCGTGGTCAATGTGCTTCACCTTCGTCAAAGGCCTGAGCCAGATAGACGACGGACAGGACCATGAAGATGAAGGCCTGAAGCGGCACGACCAGGATGTGGAACACGGCCCAGGCAAACTGGAGGAAACCCCCGAACAAACCGATCAGTAGGCCCGTGTACATGGTGGCGATGAGGATGAAGATCATCTCCGCCGAGAACAGATTGCCGAACAGCCGCAGCCCGAGCGATACGGGCTTGGCCAACAGTCCGACCACCTCCAGCATCAGGTTGAAGGGCAGCAACCACTTGCCGAAGGGGTGGAACGAAATTTCGGCCAGAAAGCCGCCGAGGCCTTTCTGCCTGATGCTGAAAAAGATGATCAGCGAGAACACCGAGAGCGCCAGGCCCATGGTGATGTTCGGATCGGTGCTCGGAACGATCTTCATGTACTCGACCCCGAGTCCGAACTGGGCGATGTACGGGATGAGATCGACCGGAACCAGGTCCATCAGGTTCATGAAGAACACCCAGACGAAGATCGTCAGCGCCATGGGTGCCACATAGCTGAGATCCGGGTGTTTGAAAACGCTCCTGACCATGCCGTCGATGAAGTCGATCAGCGACTCGACCAGATTACGCATACCCGTGGGAATCGCCGCCGGATGCTCGGCCGCGCTGACAGCGACCCGACGAAAGAAGTACATGAAGAACAGCGCGAGGGCGATGGACCAACCAAGCGTATCCACGTGGATTGCCCAGAATCCCATGGCCTCCGCCTCGGAACTCGAGGTGGCCATGCCCCACTGGCCGGCGCGCTCATGACCATCAGGGAAACGCCCGAAAGTAGCGTTGACCAGGTGGTGGGAGATGTAATCGTCTGCGGTGGTTTCGAATCTACTGGCCATCTGTGGCGCTCAGACCTCTCGTCCATCCCTCGTTCCGAACACGAGGGCCGCGTGATGTGTCGCCAGGGCGACAATGAAACCGGCGAAAAAAGCCGGAGCGTTCAGGTCGTTCAGACGCAGCAACATGAATGCCAGCAGCCCGATCGTCAGGGCCAGTTTCTCGAACGCGCCGAAGAGCATCCGAAGGGCATCCCGATCAGGATCCTGCCCCGCCCGCCGTCGCACCCTCCACGCCATCCAGGCATTAGGAACGAGAGCGCAAATACCCCCGGCGAGATAAGACTGATGCGGACCGGCCAACACAAGGAGCCCGAGCGTGACGAGCACCAGTACTGCGGCCTGCAAGCCGACCAATCGGTATTCCAGAGGCAGAGGCCCTGTGGCCCTGCGCGGCGCTTCGCTCATGCTCGCGCTCCCGCTGGGTTCCAGATGCGAAGCCACCGCCCCGTCAAAAGCGCGCGGATTATAGGCAAGCCATTCCCGAGCCGCAAGGAAACGCGAGTTTCATTCGTCAATCGTGGCCCGGCCATTCATAACCCGACCTGGCGAGGACCGACAGGCAATCACTTGATGTGCGCGAGAATACCGTCGAGTTCGTCAAGGCTCGAGTAACGGATCACCAGCTGACCGCTGCCCCGAGCGCTGTGGCGAATCGAGACGGGCGCCCCCACCTGATCCGACAAGCGTCTTTCCAGCGCTGCCGTATCCGGGTCGGGCTCAGCGCGATCCTTCCCCGCTTTACTGGCGCGGCCACCATCCGCAGCCTTGCGCGCCAGCGCCTCCGTCTGCCTCACCGAGAGACCCTTGTCCACCACTTCTCGAGCAATCGCAAGCTGGACTGCGGGCTCCAGGGTCAGCAGCGCTCGGGCATGGCCCATTTCGATGTCGCCCCGGTCGAGCATTTCGCGCACTTCCCCGCCGAGCTTCAACAGGCGCAGCATATTGGTGACGGTGGTCCGCGACTTGCCGATGGACTCCGCGAGCGCCTGCTGGGTAAGGCCGAACTCGTCGACGAGACGCTGCAACGCGACGGCCTCCTCTATCGGCGTGAGCTCCTCGCGCTGGATGTTCTCGATGAGCCCGAGGGCCATGGCGGCTTCGTCGGAGAGGTCGCGGACGATGACCGGAATACGCTCGAGCCCGGCAAGTTGGGCAGCACGCCAGCGGCGCTCACCGGCTATGATTTCGTAACCTTCGCTGCCCTGAAGCGGGCGCGCGACGATGGGCTGCATTACGCCCTGGGCACGTATGGAAGCAGCAAGCTCCTCGAGGCGCTCCGGATCCATCTCGCGCCGTGGCTGATAACGTCCCCGTCGCAGCTGCTCCAGCGGCAGCCGTTCGAGCCGCTCTCCGGAGGCCTCACGGGCGGCGTCGGCAGCATCGGGGGTGATCGCCGCCGGTGTTTCCGTTTCCGGCCGGCTGCCACCGAGCAGGGCATCGAGCCCACGTCCCAATCCTCGCTTACGCACCACCATGCTTTCGTCCCCGTCTGCAGTCCCGTTCACGCACAATGGCGCCGGATCAGTTCGCCTGCGAGCGCCTGATAGGCGACGGCACCCCGGGAGAAGCGATCGTAAATGAGCACCGGTACGCCATGGCTGGGCGCCTCGGCAAGCCGGACATTGCGCGGTATCACGGTCCGATAGACCCGGTCACCGAAATGCTGCAAGAGCTGCCTCGATACGTCCCGAGTCAGGCTGTTGCGCGGATCGTACATGGTCCGCAGAAGACCCTCGATCTCGAGACCGGCATTGGTCCGCTCCCGCACCGCCTCGATGGTGTCGAGCAGGGCGCTCAAGCCTTCGAGCGCATAGTACTCGCACTGCATGGGAATGATGACCCCGTGAGCGGCGGTCAGGGCGTTGACCGTGAGGATCGACAGACTCGGTGGGCAATCGATGATGACCCATTCGTAGACCTCCAGTAGCGGCGCGAGCACATCGCGCAGCCGGTGCTCGCGGCCTTCCAGCGCCAGGAGCTCCACCTCGGCAGCGGTCAGATCCGCATTGGCGGGGAGGACGTCGAAGCCAGGTTCGGGGCAGCGCTGCCTGACTTCGGAAAAGCTAACTGCGGGGTCGACCAGCAGATCGCAGACCGTCGCCCGCAGCGCACGCTTGTCGATGCCACACCCCATTGTTGCGTTGCCCTGTGGATCGAGGTCCACGAGCAAGACCCGTCGCCCCTGAGCAGCCAGTGATGCTGCCAGGTTGACGCTACTGGTGGTCTTGCCCACGCCACCTTTCTGGTTGGTGATGGCCAGGATCCGGCCCATCAGGCCACCTCCTCTGCTTCGATGCTCAAGACCACGTGCTCGTGGTCCCGCCCGGGCAGCCGGTAGCGCCCCAGTTCGACAACGCGGACGCCTGCAACGAGCGCCCCGACCTCCTCGCGCCAGCCCGGACCCTTCATCGCCAGCAGCGGCACGCCCCGATTCAGCAGCGGTGCACAGAGCTCAACCAACCGAGCCAGCGGCGCCACTGCCCGGGCCAGGACGCCGGCAAGCGCCGTCGGTGGCTGCCAGCTCTCGCACCTCTCGGTCACTACCTGCACCGCTTCCAGACCGAGTTTCAGCGCAGCCTGGCGCAGAAAGGCGGCGCGCCGCTCCAGAGGTTCTAGCAGATACATGGGCCGCTCGGGTTCCAGGCTCGCCACCACCAGCCCCGGAAGGCCTGCGCCACTGCCGACGTCCGCCAGGGCACCAGCCGGCAGCAGCGGCACGATAGCAGCACAGTCCACAAGATGACGTTCGATGAGCTCAACCGGGTCCTGCGTACCAGTGAGGTTCATCTTCCGCGACCACTGGGCATGCAGCGCCAACCACGCTTCGAGCCGTCCGAGCGCTGTCTCCGTTGCCGCGACGCCCACCGTCGCGAGACCCTCCTCGAGGCGCTGCCGCGGCGTCACGCGCTGCGCGCCAGCGCGCCCCGTTTCTTGAGATGGATCAGGAGCTGTGAAATCGCGGCCGGCGTCACACCTGGAATGCGGCCGGCGCGCGCCAGATTCTCAGGCCGCGCCGCAGCGAGCTTCTGCCGGACTTCGGTGGACAGGCCATCGACGCTTGCATAGTCGAGGTCGGCCGGGAGCGGCGTATCCTCATGCCTGCGCAGCCGCTCCACCTCAGTCTGCTGGCGGCTGATGTATCCGAGGTACTTGACCTGAACCTCCACCTGCTCGATCACGTCAGAACTCATGGGCGGAAGCGCTATCAGCTCCGCAAGTCCGGCCAGCGTAACCGCAGGACGGCGCAGGAGGCTCTCCAAGGTCTGGTCGCGCTCGAGCGTCTCGCCGAAACGGTCCGCGATCTGCGCCGCTGCCTCACTTCCGGGCGCGACACGCGTGCCCTTGAGCGCTTCCAGTGCTGTCGTTACCGCCTCTCGACGGGCGGCATGAGCCTGCCAGCGGACATCGTCCACGAGGCCCAGTTCGCGACCTGCAGGCGTCAGGCGAAGGTCAGCGTTGTCCTGCCGCAGAAGCAGCCGGAACTCGGCCCGGCTGGTGAACATGCGATAGGGCTCGCTGGTGCCGAGCCGGATCAGATCGTCGATGAGCACGCCGATATAGGCCTCATCACGCCGTGGCGTCCAGCCGGGCAGGCCCGCCACCCGCCGGGCAGCATTGAGACCAGCGACGAGCCCCTGGACGGCAGCTTCCTCGTAGCCCGTGGTGCCGTTGATCTGTCCGGCGAAGAACAGTCCCTCGATCACCCGCGTCTCCAAGGTCGGGGACAGATCCCGAGGATCGAAGAAATCGTATTCGATGGCGTAACCAGGGCGGGTGATGTGAGCGCGCTCGAAACCTCGTATGGAGCGCACCAGCGCGAGCTGGACATCGAAGGGCAAGCTGGTGGAGATACCGTTCGGATACAGCTCGTGGGTATCGAGACCCTCGGGTTCGACGAAGATCTGGTGCGAATCCTTGTCAGCGAAGCGCACCACCTTGTCTTCTACAGAGGGGCAATAGCGTGGACCGACCCCCTCGATCACCCCGGAGTACATGGGCGAGCGGTCCAGCCCGGCACGAATGATCGCGTGAGTCGTGGCATTTGTCCGGGTGATCCAGCAGGGCACCTGGCGCGGGTGCTCGGCCACGGATCCGAGGTAGGACATCACCGGTTCCGGGGTGTCGCCGGGCTGCGGCTCCATGGCGTCGAAGTCGACGCTGCGGCCGTCTATCCGCGGCGGAGTGCCGGTCTTGAGCCGGCCGACCCGGAACGGCAACGCCCGCAAGCGCTCGGCCAGCGCATTGGACGGAGCATCGCCCGCGCGGCCGCCCGAGTGTTGTTCGAGACCGATATGGATACGACCACCGAGAAAGGTACCCGTCGTCAATACCACGGCGCGCGCCGCAAAGGTCAGGCCCATCTGGGTGACCACCCCGGTGACGCGATCACCTTCGACGCGCAGATCCGTGACCGACTGCTGGAAAACATCGAGGCCTGTCTGGCCCTCGACCATGGCCCGGATTGCATTGCGATACAGCACCCGATCCGCCTGGGCCCGGGTGGCACGCACCGCCGGACCCTTGCGCGCGTTGAGGACGCGAAACTGAATCCCAGCTCGGTCAGTGGCCCGCGCCATGGCGCCACCAAGCGCATCGATTTCCTTGACCAGATGGGTCTTACCGATACCGCCGATGGCGGGATTGCAGGACATCTGGCCGATGGTTTCGACACTTTGGGTCAGCAGCAGGGTCCGGGCACCGGTGCGTGCGGCTGCCAGGGCCGCTTCCGTACCGGCGTGGCCACCGCCGATGACGATGACGTCATAGCTGTCGGGATGTTCCATGTCCGAGACTGTGCAGGTGGCTGAGCGAACCGCGCATCATACAGGCCGATCAAGGCTCGATGCGATAGACCCGCTCCGCAGTACACCTGAACAGCGCTGCCTTCTCCGCGGTACTGAAGCCGGCCGCAAGGCGCTTGAAGCTGTTCCAGAGTACGGGATAGGAGACGCTGGCCTTGTCGACCGGGAAGTTGCTTTCGAACATGCAGCGTTCGGGCCCAAAGCAGTCGATGGCATGGTCGTACCAGTCTCGCGTTGCCGCCGCCAGCGTGACCGAATCAGGCGGAGCAGGCTGCTTGTGGAACCCGAAGCCGTTGATGGGCATGACCAAACCTCCGAGCTTGGCCACCACGTTGGGACAACGGGCAAGTTCCCGGAGATCGCTGCGCCAGCGCTCGAAGATTGCTTCGCGCTGGCCCTCATAGGGTCCAATTCCGAGCGGCCCGCTGAAGTGATTGAGAATGATGGTCGTTTCCGGAAACGCGCGCGCCAGATCGGTGATCTGGGGCAGCTGGTGGTGGTATTGCCAGGCCTCGAATGAGAGTCCTAGCGGCGCGAGGCGCGCAAAGCCTTCTCGGAACTCGTCCCGGTCGTACAGCCGCTCCGGCGGCTGCGTATGCGAATTACGCACATCCGGACTCGGATCGAACCCGGCGGCGTGGCGGATACCGCGGAAGCGGCTGCTAGCCGCTTGATGTGCCTCGAGTACCTCCTGCACCCCCGCACCCAGCAGGAGATCCGCGAATCCGACGATGCCGGCGCAGGCCCGGGTAGCCCCGTAACCGCCACTTGCGCTCATCGCAGCGATGCCATTGACGAACTCGGTCTCGCCGACCGGCCGGAGTGCTTCCGGACCGTCCGCCCGATACATCGCGGCACACTCTACGAACACGGTCGAAACGATGCGGTGACCGCTGTTCAGATCATCCAGCAGTTCGTGCAGCAGGTACCGGGAACCGTCCCGGTCCCAGAGGTGATGGTGCGGATCGCAGATCGGCAGCTCAGGATCGAGAATCGCTTCCTGAACCTGATCGAGCCAGGCCAGATGTTCCGGATCAGTGACTGCAGCCATCAGGGTCCCTCTACGAAGCCAGGAAAGAACAGCACTTCGTCTTCGAGCATGGCTGCGAAAATGTCCGCTGCTGCGATCTCCGGCGGCTCCCAATCGTCAGCGCGATCGCGACGGCCTTCTGCCAGCGGCCCTACCGAATTGCGGGCGATATTGGTTCGCATGCCGGCAGGAGACGCCAGAAATACCCTGATGCCGTAAGGCTCGAGCTCCTGGGCAGCGGCCTGGAAGATGCCGACCAGCGCGGCCTTGCTGGCGGCATAGTGGCCGGTCCCAGGCGGCGCGGATCGATGGGCGAGGATCGAGACTACGTTGAGAATGCTGCCGCTGCCCTGCTCCTTCATGATCGGGATCACCTGCTGAGCCAGATCGACATAGGCCCAATAATTCACCTCGAAAAGGTGCTGGGCCATGTCCACGTCCATCTGTTCAAGCGTCGCCAGATAGGAATAGCCGGCATTGTTGAACAGGTAATCCACAGTGCCGAAATGCTCGAGCGCCGTTTCGACTACCCGACCACGCTGCGATCGATCGGCCAGATCCACTTCCAGGGCAACAGCCTCGCCGCCTTCTGCAAGCACTCGGGTAGCGAACTCCGCCGAGGGCTGCAGATTGATGTCTGCCAGCACCAGCCTCATATCCTTCGCGGCCGCGATTTTAGCGAGCTCATAGCCGAGACCGCTGGACGAGCCCGTGATGATGGCGACCTTGCCGCGCCACGGATCATCCGCACGGCTGGCATTGGGCAGCAGCAGGAGCAGAACCAGGAGCAAGCCCACGAGCGGAAAGATCGCAGATTCGTTACGCATCGCCACACTCCCAGGATGGCTGAAAAGCATCACGGGCCGCTCAAAGCGCCTTGCCAACATCACGCGATGCTCACAAGGGCCAGACTATCAAGAGAAGCGGCATGCTGACGACGACCACCAGGATTTCCATCGGCAGGCCGAGGCGCCAATAGTCAGAGAAGCGGAAGCCTCCCGGTCCGAGAATCAGGGTGTTGTTCTGATGGCCGATAGGCGTGAGAAAGGCGCAAGACGCGCCAATGGCCACTGCCATGAGGAAAGAATCCGGGTTGACGTCAAGAGTGGCCGCCGTACTGATGGCGATCGGACACATGACCGCGGCTGTCGCCGCATTGTTCATGAAATCCGAAAGCGTCATCGTCACGACCAGTACGATCAGCAGTGTAAGGATGGCGTTGCCTGCCGCGACATTCTCTACCAGCGCCTGCGCGAGCAGATCCGCCGCGCCCGTAGTGGCCATCGCGCCAGCCACAGGAATCAGTGCGCCGAGCAGCACGATCACAGGCCAGTCGATCGCATCGTAAAGGCTCCGGGGTGGCACCACCCGAAGCAGCATGTAAGCCAGGACACCGGCAACGAAGGACATGGCAGCCGGCACCAGCCCAAGTGCGGCGCCGCCAACCGCAGCCGCCATAACGATTGCTGCAACTGTGGTCACGCGTTTGTCGGCTATGCCCAGCGAACGTTCTGCAAGCGGCACGCAGGCGTAGTCGCGCGCAAAGGAAGCGATCGCTTCCGGTGAGCCCTGAACGAGCAGCACGTCACCTGCCTCGATGGCCGTCGAGCGCAGACGCCGGATGCTCCGACGGCCCTGTCGGGTCAGCGCCAGTAGATTGAGGCCATAACGCGTCCGCAGTTCGATGTCTGTGGCGGAGCGCCTTATCAGCGCCGACTCCGGCCGCGCGACGAGCTCTCGCAGCACAACCTCTTCCGACTCGCGGACTTCGAGATCCTTGTCCTCGTCGGTGGGGGCATCGCCGTCTGCATCGCCGTGCCTAGTGCTGCCTTCGTCATGTGACCCTTCCCGCTCGGCGTCACTGCCGCTCTCGACCTGATCCTCCTCTTCGTCCTCATCTGACTGTGTCGGGACATCCTCTTCCAGCCGCAGCCCCAGATTCGCCAGCACCGCCGCCAACGCCTCAGGTTCCGCCTCAATGACCAGGATGTCGCCACGCCCCAAAACTCGGCCCTGCCGCGGTGCCACGACCCGATACTCGTTCTGGATCAGACCGATGATCTGGGCATCCGCATCATCGAGCAGGGCTTCCGCTTCCTTGACGGTCTTGCCACGGACCTTACTGACTTCCGTGACCCGGGCCTCAGTGACGTATTTGCCGGTCTCGAAGCTTTCCGCATCAGAGGCCTGGCGTTGCGGGACCAATCGCCAGCCCAACAAGGCGACGAAGGCGATGCCAATGACTGCTACGCCGACGCCTACCGGCGAGTAGTCGAACATGCCGAAGCCGCTTCCATCGAGTTCCGCGCGGAATCCCGAAACAATCAGATTGGGCGGTGTGCCGATCAGGGTCGTCATGCCGCCGAGAATCGTCCCGAAAGCGAGCGGCATGAGCACCTGACCGGGCGCGAGATCGTGCCTCTTGGCCACGTGAATCGCCACGGGCATCAGCAACGCCATCGCGCCTACGTTGTTCATGAAGGCGGAGAGAAAAGCGCCGAGTCCCATCAGCGCCGAGATCGTGATCATGCGCCCCGAAGTCTTGGGAATGAGGCGCGCCGCCATCAGGTCTACAACGCCTGCATTCTGCAGACCGCGACTCAAGACCAGGACAGCGGCCACCGTCACCACGGCGGGATGGCCGAAGCCTGCAAACGCATCGCCGCTCGGAACGAGCCCTGCAATCACACAAGCCAGCAGTGAGGCGATGGCTACCGAGTCGTGACGCCAGCGACCCCAGAGGAACAGCACCACCGTAGTAAACAGGATGGCGAAGATCACCAGCTGATCGTTGGTCACCGGTCGTCTGCTCGCTCAAGTTGTACGGAACGCATCACTGCACCACCAGAACGTCGCAACGGGATTCGTCCAGGACGCGCAGCGTGACGCTGCCGAGCAGGAACTGTTCGGTAGGCGGTCGCGCATGCTTACCGATCACGAGCAGGTCAGCCTCGAGCTCTGCCGCCTGTTCGAGCAGGACCGTTGCAGGATCCCCGGCAACGACCCTGCCCACCAATGGCTGCGTCGATGCAAGCTCTGTGACCAAATCCTCCATGCGCTGCTCTGCCTTGGCCAGCAGCCGGCGGCGAAACTTGGCGAGACCTTCGTGGCTCACACGTATGTAGGAAGCGCCCCGCGGTGAAGGGTTGTCGAAGGCATGGACCAGCGTGAGCGCCGCGCCAGGCGCGAGACTTCGGGCCCAGTCCAGGGCCCGGGTCGCATAGTCCGAAAAGTCCATGGCGATGAGCACGCGGCAGTACCTGTTTTCCGGGGCTGATCGCACCAGCAGCACCGGATCCGGATGCGCGCGCAGAAGTGCGCGGCTGGTTGTGCCAAGAGCAAGCTTGTGTTTGCTTTGCTGCCCGCGTGCGCCCAGCACCAGGAGGTCGAAGTCCTCCGCAGCCTCGAGGACCGCTTCCAGCGGCCGACCGCTTCGCACCTGCGGCTCGACCTTGATTCCGGTCGCTGACTGAACCTCGTTCAGCAGTCGTTCGAGGGTTTGCCCGGCACCCGCTTCGAATGGTTCGGGCAGGTCACTGGCACCACCGAACAGGCGCTTGAGGTTGTTCAGAAGATTTCGCTCCACCACATGCAGTGCGCTCACCCTGCCGAGCGCAAGTTCATCGGCCAGGAGAGCGCTACGCATCACGGCGTGCCTGGCGCCGGTTGAGAAATCGGTTACGGCGAGAACGGACTCGAGGCGGGGCATCAACCGGATCTCCCTTACCCTGGATGCCGATCAGAATGCGAAAAGGTATCCGACCACCGAGGACTTTGCAGTGATTTCCTGCGCCTGCCTGCCAGCCTCAATCGAACAGCCCGGCAGCTTCCGCAAGGATCCACAATCCCAGGGACAGTGCGAGAAGCGCGCAAATCCAGCGAATCATGCGCATCGGCAACCGCGCTGCATACTTGTGCCCCAACCAGATCGCCGGCGCGTTGACGAGCACTACCCCCAGCACCGCGCCAGCTAGAACTGGCAGAAAAGCATCGAAGCGCGCAGCAAGCGCCAGCGTAGCGAGCTGCGTCTTGTCCGCCATTTCGAGCATGAAGTAACTCACGGCGGCAGTCAGCAGGAGGCTACTGCCCGACATCGGTTCCACGAGCCCATCCTGCTCCGGAATCAACGACCATACGGCCATGGCGACGAAGGCACCGCCCACGACCCATGCCAGAAGGCGAGCGTCCAACCAGTCGGCCAGCAGGCTCCCCGCTGCGGCCGCCAGGGCGAGGTTCGCCAAGATACCCAGCACGAGGCCGCCGACGATCGGCAACGGACGACGGTGACGAAGCATCAGCAGAATGGTGAGGAAGAGACTCTTGTCGCCGATCTCAGCGATCGCGACCAGCACGAGAGCTACCAGAAAAGCTTCCATGGACGTATGCCGGGCCGGGCGGTACGAGCACCATTTGGCAGCGGCACCCCCGCCCGGCCATGGGCGCGCCCACCACTCGCGAGTGGGTCGGATGCACGCGTGCCAAAGGTCTCGCCAGGCCTTGCGGCTGCACGCGCCATGGCCTGAGTACGACCCTGGCCAAGTATGTTGACGCGTGCCTCTCTACGGGAACCGAGAGCGGCTACTCCCCTGAGGACGCCTATATCCTAACAGTAGACGTAGCGCATGGCATCATGCGCTCGATCACTTACCGATGCAGAAGCTCGAGAAAATTCGGCCGAGCAGCTCATCTGGCGTCACCGCGCCAACGATCTCACCGAGCCTCTCGTGCACGAGACGGAGATCCTCGGCGAGGATATCACCCGCGCCCGTGGTCGCCAGGGTCTCACGCGCAGCGAGAAGTCCTATCTCGGCTTGCTCCAACGCCCTCAGATGGCGCGCGCGGGCCGTAAACGTCGTCTCGAGATCACCACTGAATCCGACTTCGGCGCGTATGCGTTCCCGCAGGGACGACAGGCCCTCACCGCTGACGACACTGATGGTGACTTCAGGCAGAAGCGCACTCCGGGCCTGTGCAGGCGCTTTGCATCTGGACGCTGACGTCTTGCCACCGACCAGATCACACTTGGAGTGAACGATAACAACGCTCCGCGGGATCGCCGCACCCACCTGCGCAGCCACCTCTTCACGATCAGCGGGTACCTGTTCCGGCGAGGTGGAATCCACCAGAAAAAGGAGGCAGTCGGAACGCTCGATCTCCATGCGTGCCCGTCGCACCCCTTCCTGCTCGACGGGATCGTCACTGTCGCGCAGACCTGCCGTGTCCAGGAGCTGTGCCGGAATCCCGTCGAGATCGATGCGCTCTCTAAGCACATCGCGCGTGGTACCGGGGATTGCCGTGACGATGGCCGTCTCGCGCCGAGCAAGAGCATTCATCAGACTCGACTTGCCTGCGTTCGGTGCACCCGCAAGGACCAGCGTGATGCCGCCGGTAAGCAGGGCACCCTGACCGGCCTGCCTGCGAAGCGCAGCGAGTGTTGCGAGGAGCGACTCGATCCGAGCGGCAACCTCACCGTCAGCGAGAAAATCCACGTCCTCGTCCGGGAAGTCCATGGCGGCTTCTACGAACACTCGCAGGCCGGTCACCGCTTCCATGAGGTCATGCACCTGACTGGAAAATGCGCCCTGAAGGCTGCGCAATGCACCACGCGCTGCTGCTTCCGTACCCGCATCGATGAGATCGGCAATGGCCTCGGCTTGAGTTAGATCGATGCGATCGTTGAGAAAGGCGCGCTCTGAAAACTCGCCTGGCCGAGCGGCACGGGCGCCAAGGGTCATGGTTGCGCGCAGGATGCGCTCGAGTGCCACCGGGCTGCCGTGCCCCTGCAGTTCCACAACATCCTCACCGGTGAACGATGCGGGTGCGCGATATCCGATCACGATACCGTCATCGAGCATCTCGCCGGCGTTGTCGGCGATGAGACAGTGCTGGGCCCGTCGGGGAACGAGCTTTCGCCGAGTCAGCGCCTCACCAATGGCGAACGCATCGGGACCTGAGAGTCGCACGATACCGATACCACCTCGCCCTTCCGGCGTGGCGATGGCAACGATGGTATCGATGTCGACTGCCCCCGACATGCACGGCGCTCCCGGGACACGCGCCCTCGCTCGGCCGCTACTTCGACGCTTTGGCCGCGGCCTGTTGCTCGATCTGGCGCATCACGAACCACTGCTGGGCGATGGAAAGAACGTTGTTCGTGAGCCAGTACAGCACGAGGCCCGCCGGGAAGAACAGGAACAGCACGGTGAACATCACCGGCATCAGCTTCATGATCTTCGCCTGCATAGGATCCGGCGGGGGCGGATTGAGCTGCATCTGGATGAACATCGTGGCGCCCATCAACAGTGGCAGCACGAAGAAGGGGTCGATAGCCGATAGGTCATCAATCCAAAGCACGAAAGGAGCGTGCCTGAGCTCCACCGACTCGTAGAGGACCCAGTAAAGCGCCAGGAATACCGGCATCTGCAACAGTAATGGCAGACAGCCACCCAAAGGATTGATCTTCTCCTTACGGTAGAGATTCATCATTTCCTGGGAGAGCTTCTGGCGGTCCTCGCTGTAGCGCTCCTGCAGGCGCTTCATCTCTGGCGCCACGCGCCGCATGTTAGCCATCGACCGGTAGGCCGCCGCCGAAAGCGGATACAGGGCGAGCTTGACCAGAAGCGTCAACAGGATGATCGCGACGCCCCAGTTGCCTGCGATGCCGTGGAGGAAATCCAGGACCCGAAAAAGCGGAACGGATATCCACCAGAGGAACCCATAGTCCACGGTGAGGTTGAGGTTGTCGGAGATTTCTGCCAGCCGGCTCTGGATTTTCGGGCCCGCATAGAACGTTGCAGCGATCACCTCTGTTCCAGAAGCTGGAACCTGCACCACCGGACCGATGAATTCGATCAGATAGGTCCCGTCCGGACGCTGCCGGCCACGATAAATGTGCTCCGCGTCACTTTCGGGTATCCACGCCGCAAGGAAATAGTGCTGCAGCATGGCCAGCCAGCCACCACGGACCCGCGACTCCCAGCCGCTGGCCAAGTCGGAAAAGCTGACCTTCTTGTATCGAGTATCCTCGGTAGTGAACGCGGCGCCGATGTAGGGACGCATCCCCATACCCGGTGGTGAGTAGTCAGGGGGCTGGCCACCGGAGCGACGGATCTGCCCATAGAGCGCCATTCGTAGCGGACGGGGGTGCGGATTGGTGATGTGGTACTCGAGCCGGACCGCGTAATCACCGCGGATGAAGATGAAGCGCTTCTCCACGCGCTTGCCATCCTCGTCCTCGTACACCAGTGGGACGATTAGCTCGTCTTCCCCGGGAGCCATCTCGAAGAGATCGCGCTCAGCGCGGAAGGTCGGCCGGCCCTGCGGGCGCGCATCCACACCATCGGGACCCGCCAGGCCGCTCTGGGCGACATAGATGAAATTCGGTGTCCGATCGAGCAGTGTCAGCGGAACGTCCGGTGCATCGAGACTGACGGGGTGACCTGGCAGGGTCACCTTCACCAGATCACCGCGCCGGTCCAGCCAGACATTCAACGTATCCGTGCGAACCCTTATCAGGCCTTCCTGCGCCGGTCCGGGCGTCTCCGGCGCGAGCGTCGGCACTTCCCCTGCAACGATATCCGGGACCTCGTCGTCGGCCGGATCGGTGCGCTCTGCTGCGAGCCGTTCAGGGTCCGGTACTCCTGGGGCGGGGCTGTCGAGGTCGAAAAGAGGGTCAGCGGTGGCGGCATCCACGTCCGCAGGACGCGCGCCGCTGCCAAAGTCCTGATTCCAGGCGAGAACCAGCAGGTAAGCCGTGATCAAGAGCCCAGCGAGGAGCGCATAGCGGATGATCTCGGTCTGCTGCATCAGTGCCTGGCCTCGTTCGATTCGGGAACCGGATCATGCCCCCCAGGGTGAAAGGGATGGCAACGCCCGACGCGACGCAACGCCAACCAAGTCCCCTTGAAGACGCCATGCTTCTCGATCGCTTCCATCGCATAGCTGGAGCAGGTTGGATGAAAACGGCAGTGTGGCCCGAGCAGCGGACTTATAAGGTATTGATATAAGCGAATGATCGCGATCAGCAACTTCCTCACGATCCACTCCCGATGCCGTTATCACTGTCGCCGTCGCCGGTGGCGCTCTCGAGGCGTCGCTCGAGCCGAGCCCACAGGCCGCTGATGCTAGAGGCCAGCATTGCCGTTGAGCAATCGCCTGCCCCGGGTCGGGCGAGAATCACCAGGTCGAGCGCTGGCTCGATGCTGCGCTGACGGAAAGATTCCCGTACTTGGCGGCGGATCCTGTTGCGGTCGACAGCGCGACGCGCATGACGTTTCCCGATCACCATGCCAAGCCGGCTGCAGCCTGCGGTGCCGGGTACGGCCAGGAGCAAAAAGGGATGCTGGCTCAAGCGCAGCGTTGCGCCACTGAAGACTCGATCGAAGGCAGCCTTATCAGGCAATCTCCGGTCGCGACCGAACCCCTGTGGACCTCTCCCCATGCCCTCGCCGAGGCCGGACGTTCCCGGCCGTCTGAAGAAAGACGGATCAGGCGCTAAGACGTTTCCGGCCCTTGGCGCGACGCCGAGCGAGCACGGCTCGACCGTGCCGCGTGGCCATTCGCGCCCGGAAACCGTGAGTCCGCTTGCGCTTGAGATTGCTGGGCTGAAAGGTCCGTTTCATCGACTCGACTCACACTCTGGCGGCTGCCAACCGGCAGCCTGCCGGGACCCTAGCGAGAGGCTTCGCAGTGGCCCGAAAAAAGAGCCGCGATTCTAATGACGCCCCTTGGGGGTGTCAATTTGGCCAAAGCGCATTGGAGCAGGACCGTAGCGCGGCCCAGTTTGGTGTCAATACATGAAAGTAAAGATATGAAAACTGGTTGTGGTTGTTTGTTGGTGCTGCCCGAGCCTGTGGACAGCCGGCTCCAGTGCCCGTGGTCTGTGGCTACCGGGATCAGGGCTGCTTGTGGGCGATTAACCCTGAACGCTGTAGGTGAAGGCGGGGAGTGTTGTGAGTAATTGCCGTGATGCACCACGATAAGGCAAGACGAGCAAAGTTATCCACAGGACGTCCACTGTTGCTGCACAGCCTCTGCGCTGAGCTTGACAGACCAGCGATCGTCCGGGATCTCCTGGTTTGTTGTTTAAGTGTATGTTTTTAATTGTTTTTTAATTCTTTAGAGAAGCTTGGAAGCTGGCGAGAGAGCATGGCGTCGGGAACCGCGCTGTAGGTAGAATGGCGTGCCCTGGGGGGGAAGCGAACATCTGAAAGAATCTGAAGGAGGGTCGGCTCGGCATGGACTCAGCCGTTTGGCGTAAGTGTCTCGATCATCTCCAGGATGAACTGAGCACACAGCAGTTCAATACCTGGATTCGTCCGCTGCAGGCGGTGGAACGGGATAGCGAGATCAGACTTCTGGCGCCGAACGTCTACGTTCGTGATCAGGTTTCGAACCGTTTCATGGACAGGATCAGTGAACTCGTGGGCTCTCTGGCGCCTCGCAATGGGGCAACGCGTGTCGAGTTGACGGTCGGGAGCTCGGACACGCCCGCGACGCCTGCCGCGACTGGGGCGGAGCCGCATCGAGGCGCAGTGCAGGCGGCGCCGACGTTCAAGTCGGAGCTCAATCCTGAGTTCACGTTCGCGAGTTTCGTGGAAGGCAAATCCAACGAGCTGGCCAAGGCGGCTGCAATTCAGGTGGCAGAGAACGCAGGTCGATCGTACAACCCGCTGCTCCTCTACGGCGGAGTCGGCCTCGGCAAGACTCATTTGATGCAGGCTGTAGGCAACCTCGTGCTGGCACGGGACCGCTCGGCGCGAGTCGTCTACCTGCATTCGCAGCGCTTCGTTCAGGATATGGTCAAAGCACTGCAGCAGGGGACCATGCAGGATTTCATGAGCTATTACCGGTCAGTGAGCGCGCTACTGATCGACGATATTCAGTTCTTTGCCAATAAGCTTCGCTCTCAAGAAGAATTCTTCCATGTTTTCAATAGCTTACTTGAGGGTGGGCGGCAGATGGTGCTCACCTGCGATCGTTATCCCAGGGAGATCGACGGCTTAGAAGAGCGTCTGAAGTCGCGCTTCGTATGGGGGCTGACGGTCGCTGTAGAACCGCCCGAGCTCGAGCATCGGGTGGCCATTCTCATGAAAAAAGCAGAGCAGGAAGGTGTCGATCTACAGCAGGAAGTGGCTTTCTTCATCGCTGAGCGCATCCGATCCAATGTCCGCGAACTCGAAGGCGCCCTGAAGCGGGTAATTGCCAATGCTCAGTTCACGGGTCGGAAGATCAACATCGAGCAGGTTCGGCTGGCGCTCAGAGATCTGCTTGCGATTCAGGAGCGCCAGGTCGGGATTGACAACATCCAGCGTAGGGTAGCGGAGTACTACAAGATCAAGATTGCGGATCTGCTTTCGAAACGGCGCAATCGGGCGGTCGCGCGGCCTCGTCAGGTGGCAATGTGCCTGGCCAAGGAGCTGACGAGTCACAGTTTGCCGGAGATAGGCGATGCTTTTGGCGGTCGCGATCATACGACGGTACTGCATGCCTGTCGCAAGGTTGCGGAACTGCGGTCCACCAGCACCGATCTGGCCGAGGATTACAAGAACCTGGTGCGCCTGTTGACCACCTGAGGCCGCGGCCACCGGAGCCGATTCGTCCATGCTGGTTTGAGCCAAAGGCTCGGGCCGGCGTTGCCATGGAAGAGAAACCAAGATGAAGTTCTCCGTTTCCCGAGATCTGCTCCTGCGGCCGCTACAGCTCGTTACCGGTGTCGTAGAACGGCGTCAAACGCTACCGGTGCTATCGAATCTGCTGGTGTCCGTGGATGGCAGAGAGTTGACCCTGACCGGAACGGACCTGGAAGTTCAGCTCGTGGCGCGTGTGGAGTTGCCGGAGCCTGCGGAAGCCGGGGGTGAGATTACCTTACCGGCGCGCAAGCTGGTGGACATCTGGAGAGCGCTGCCCGATAACGCGAAGGTAAACATCGGGCTGGATGATCAGCGTGCGATCCTGAAGTCGGGCGCCAGCCGATTCCAACTCGCGACGCTGCCTGCTGCCGAGTTTCCCGGTATTGACGAAGGGGCAGGGGAACTGGAGATCACGCTAGGTCAGAATCAGCTGCGACATCTTATCGATCGAACAGCTTTTTCGATGGCGCAGCAAGACGTTCGCTACTTTCTCAACGGAATGCTGCTGGAGGTGACCCCTGAGCATCTCCGGTCGGTGGCTACGGATGGTCACAGGTTGGCGATGTGCACCCTGACACCGGGAACAGGCGCTGAGAAGAAGCAGGTGATCGTACCGCGTAAGGGCGTGACAGAGCTGTCGCGCTTGCTGTCGGAGGGCGATGAGCAGGTGACTCTGAGTCTGGGCAGCAATCACCTGAAAGCGGAAGTTGGAGGCTACAGTTTCGTCACCAAGCTCGTGGATGGTCGTTTTCCGGATTACGAGAAGGTGATTCCTCGTGGTGGCACTCGTGAGAGTGTGGGTGATCGGCAGCAGCTTCGGGAAGCCTTTTCCCGAGCCGCGATTCTCTCGAATGAGAAGTACCGGGGGGTACGGATCATCCTTTCGGAAGGCTTGCTTACTGTTCAGGCGAATAATCCGGAGCAGGAGGAGGCTGAGGAAGCCGTCCCGGTGGCGTTTGCCGGCGAGACGCTGGAAATGGGCTTCAACGTCTCTTACCTGCAGGACGTGCTCGGGGTGTTGGAATCTGAGCAGGTCAGGATCACGGTTTCGGATGCTAACAGTTCGGCGCTCATCGAAGAGCCGGGCGGAGGCGATGCACTGTACGTGGTCATGCCGATGCGCCTTTAGCGAGGCAGAGCCGTGACTTTTGCTGGCTGATGTACCTCGCCCGCCTGGATATTCATTCGCTGCGCAATATTGAGCAGGCTCGCCTTGAACTGGC
The DNA here is from genome assembly GCA_007131295.1 of Pseudomonadales bacterium. Lineage (GTDB taxonomy): Bacteria > Pseudomonadota > Gammaproteobacteria > Pseudomonadales > Azotimanducaceae > SLTB01. The sequence continues at coordinate 19,421 of SLQW01000040.1, forward strand.
GGAAGGCGTGAGTTTGATCACCGGGGATAACGGTAGCGGAAAGACCAGCCTGCTCGAAGCGGTGTGGCTGCTGGGCACAGGGCGCTCGTTCCGGAGCAATCGGATTGCGCCAGTGATAAGATATGGCGCTGAGTCGGCCACGGTTTACGGAGAGGTTGTCCTGCTGGACGGCAGCCGCACTTCCCTCGGGATAACGCGGGAGCGTGCAGGCGGGGTGCAGATCAAGGTGGCGGGAGAGGCCGTACGCGCGACTTCGGCTTTGGCCGAAGTGCTCCCGCTTCAGCTGATCAACCAGGATTCAGTTGAGCTCGTTACTGGACCGCCAGGGGGACGGCGCAGGTTCCTTGATTGGGGCATGTTCCACGTGGAACGTGGCTTTTTCGGAGTCTGGAAGTCCTTTCGTCGTGGTCTGGAGCAGCGCAACGCGCTGCTACGCAGCAATTCTCCGCTCGCTGCTGATGAATTGGACGCCTGGGAGAAGCGTCTTTCCGAGGACGCAGATCTGCTGGACCGTTACCGCCGAAGTGCGGTCGAGGCGCTGGTACCGAGGGTTGCAAGCGCGCTAGCGGAGCTCGGTGGCTCGGACATTATAGGTTTGCGCTACGCATCCGGCTGGGATCGCCACCTGGGTCCATTGGGGTCAGTGTTGGCTGCGCAACGAGAGTCGGATCGGGTCCAGGGTTTTACACGAACTGGACCGCATCGGGCTGAGCTTCGACTGACCGTCGGAGGCCGGCCAGCAGCCCATGCTTTATCGCGTGGACAGCAAAAGATACTCGCGTGTGCGCTGCTGGTCGCGCAGGGACGCTGGTTGGCGGAGGCCACATCTAAGCAGGGCTTAGTTTTGGTAGACGACCTGCCAGCGGAATTGGACCGGGAGCACAGGGAGCGGTTAGGTCGAGCGCTTGCTGGACTGCCGGCGCAGGTGTTGGTGACAGCAGTTCAGCAGGATCTAGTGATGGCTGGCTTGGATTCCGCGGCGCCTTTGCGAACGTTCCACGTGGAACAGGGCCGCATTCGAGCAAGCTGATGCGAAAGGCCAGGAGAAAAGGATGGCAGAAGAACGCGCTTACGACTCGGCCAGCATCAAGGTGCTCAAAGGTCTCGATGCGGTGCGGAAGCGCCCAGGCATGTACATCGGTGACACGGAGGACGGTACGGGTCTGCATCACATGGTGCAGGAGCTCGTCGACAACTCCATTGATGAGTCATTGGCTGGCCACTGCACCCAAATCGACGTAATTATCCATCCGGGAGAGGCCATAAGCGTACGCGACAATGGCCGTGGCATACCGGTGGATCTCCACCCAGAGGAGGGTGTGTCGGCAGCGGAAGTCATCATGACCATGCTGCATGCGGGCGGAAAGTTCGACGACAACAGCTATAAGGTCTCTGGTGGGTTGCACGGCGTTGGCGTTTCCGTGGTGAACGCGCTGTCAGAGGAGTTACGGCTGACGATTCGCCGAGATGGGAAGGTCTACCAGCAGACTTACCGCAATGGCGTGCCCGAAAGTCCTCTAAAAGAGGTGGGAACAACGGATAAGCGCGGAACGGAGACTTGGTTCAAGCCTTCCTCCGCAACGTTCGCGAACATCGAATTTCACTACGACTTGCTGGCCAAGCGCCTGCGCGAGCTCGCCTTCCTCAACTCTGGCGTGCGTATCCATCTCGTGGACGAGCGGGTCGGGAAGGAAGAGACGTTTCACTACGAGGGTGGCCTGATCGAATTCGTCACCTTTCTCAACGACTCCAAGACAACGCTGAATCGAGTCTTCCATTTTACGACTCAGCGTGATGACGGGATTGGAGTCGAAGTTGCCATGCAATGGAACGATAGCTTCCAGGAGTCGATCTATCCGTATACGAACAACATTCCCCAGCGCGACGGCGGCACCCACATGGCGGGATTCCGCGCAGCGCTCACCCGGACCCTGAACCACTACATCGAGTCCGAGGGCTTAGCGAAGAAGGCTCAGGTCAGCCCGACGGGGGACGACGCCCGTGAAGGCCTTACGGCTGTTATCTCCGTGAAGGTCCCAGATCCGAAGTTTTCGTCTCAAACTAAGGACAAGCTGGTATCCAGCGAGGTAAAAACTGCGGTAGAACAAGAGGTTGGGCGCTACTTAGCCGACTATCTGCTGGAACATCCCACGGATGCGAAGCACATCGCGGGAAAGATCATCGACGCGGCCCGCGCTCGGGAGGCGGCTCGCAAGGCGCGTGATATGACTCGCCGCAAGGGTGCGCTAGACGTGGCTGGACTGCCCGGGAAGCTCGCCGACTGTCAGGAGAAGGATCCGGCTCTGTCCGAGATCTTCCTGGTAGAGGGTGACTCCGCCGGCGGCTCTGCGAAACAGGGACGAGATCGTCGCCACCAGGCGATCCTGCCTCTGAAGGGCAAGATCCTTAACGTCGAGAAGGCCCGTTTCGACAAGATGCTGTCCTCGGCGGAAGTGGGCACGCTCATCACGGCGCTCGGTTGTGGTATCGGTCGTGACGAATTCAATCCCGATAAGCTTCGATACCACAGCATCATCATCATGACCGACGCCGATGTGGATGGATCCCACATCCGCACGCTTCTCCTGACTTTCTTCTTCCGGCAGATGCACGAACTGATCGATCGGGGTCATGTGTTCATCGCCCAGCCGCCGCTTTACAAGGTACGCAAGGGCAAGCAGGAACACTACGTCAAGGACGATGACGAACTGATCGCCTACCTCACGTCACAGGCTCTGGAAGGTGCCGAACTGCACGTTGACCCGGATGCGCCTCCAATAGCTGGGGAAGCGCTGGAGGATCTGGTGCACCGCTATCAGCAGGTCGAGAAGCGACTCGCTCAGCTGCGCCGGGTTTATCCGGAGGCCTTGACCCGCCCCATGATCTATCTGCCGACGCTGACGCCAGAGGCGCTTGCCGATCGCAGCCAGGTCGAAGCCTGGACGAATCTGTTGCGAGAACAGGTCGGTGAGACCGACACCGGTACCGCCCAGCACAGCCTGGAGGTCGAGCATGACGAAGAGCACAACGTCTATCTTCCGGTCGTCTCCACCCTAGAACACGGCATTCGCAGCCGCCTTCGCTTCAGTCAGGACTTCTTCCTGTCGACGGAATATCGCGAAATCTGTGCTCTGGGCGAACGGCTGCACCAGCTGATCGAGCCAGGCGCATTCGTCCGCCGCGGGGAGAAGACGCAACCTGTAGAGAGCTTCGAGGCCGCACTGGATTGGCTGATGAAGGAGTCGCGAAGGGGCCAGGACATTCAGCGCTACAAGGGTCTCGGTGAGATGAACCCGGACCAGCTCTGGGAAACCACCATGAACCCCGAAACGCGCCGGCTGCTGCGGGTCACTATCGAGGATGGGATGGCCGCGGACCGGGTGTTTACCACCCTGATGGGCGATGCGGTGGAGCCACGTCGGTTGTTCATCGAGAGCAACGCACTGTCGGTAGCCAACCTCGACGTTTGAGCAGCCAGGCAACACAAGGGCTGCAGTCAGCGCTGGCCTAGGCATGTTGGTGCTCGCTGACGACTTGGTCGATGATCAGCTGCAGGATGCGCTCGGCCAGATCGGGTGATACGCCCTCTTTGTCTGCGCGTTCCCGCATACTCTGGATCTGCTGCGCCTCGCGCCCGGGATCACGGACTGGCAGGTCCAGCATGCGCTTGAGTGAACCGATCTGGCGGGACACCTGGAAGCGAGCGGCAATCAGCTCGAGCAGCTGGCGGTCCAGGGTATCAATCTCCACTCGTAGCCTGCCAAGCTCGTTATCATCATAACTCATTGTATATATAGCCTATTTTAAGGCTCCTCCGGCGCTAGGAGCTTTCCATCCGAGTCGCCGGCACGCTCGGGATAAAGACGTGCCATTGCGTCCCGGAGCCAGCTTTCCGCCTCTGCGTTCACCTCACCGGTGCTGCGGTCGATGGTGGTGATCGGTGGCGAAATCTCCACCTGAATGACGCCGGGCGTCTTGATCCAGTGCCGCGCCGGCCAGCGGCGCCCGGCGTCGTGCGCAATCACGACGACTGGACATCCCGCAGCGTTCGCGAGCGCCGCGCCGCCGCGCTGGAAGCGTCCCACTTCGCCCGGCGCCATCCGGGTACCCTCAGGGAACAGCAGCACCCAGGCACCGTCGTCGAGACGTTCCTTGCCGACCCGGATGAGGCTGCGCAACGCGCCGCGCGCATCGCTGCGATCGATGGCAATCGGACGCAACATGCTGTACGCCCAGCCGAAGAAAGGGATCCGTAGCAGTTCGCGCTTGATCACAGTGGCCTGAGGTGCGAACAGCACCTGTAGAAACAGCGTCTCCCATGTGCTCTCGTGGCGTACGAGCACCACACAGGGTTGCGCGGGCAGGTGCTCGAGGCCATGGATCTCATGGCGGACGCCACAGGTGAGCCGCAGCCAGGCGAGCACCATCCGGGTCCAGATGACAATGATGTAGACGAACCGCGCGCGATAGGGGAGCAACCAGCCCGTGAGCAGGCCCAGTGTGCCCCAGACCACCGTAGTGACCACGTAACCCGCAGTGAACAGCAGGCTTCGCAATATGGCCAGAAGCTTCATCGAGCGTACATACCTGCGAGTTGCCGGTCGGCGTTGCCCCGGACACAGGCAGCCATTGCAGCGTTGAAAGCGCCTCCGCAATCTAGAGTGTCTGTTGTCCTCGCCCGTGCCACGCGCTCTGCCCCCGCCCTGTGCGGCGGGCATTCTGCGCGATTCGGCCGGCGCGGAAAAGCACTCCTACCTGCACCGCGCGTTGCCGGGCACTCGAACCCGCACCCGGTGCCGGCGCTACAATGACCTCTTTCGTCTCGTTGTGGACACGGCCCATGCCCGTCGATCGTTGCGCTTGGTGCGGCTCCGACCCTCTCTATGTGGCCTATCACGATGAGGAGTGGGGTGTACCCTGCCGCGACGAACAGACGCTATTCGAATTGCTGATTCTCGAAGGCATGCAAGCGGGTCTCTCTTGGCTCACGATCCTGCGCAAGCGCGAGAACTTCCGCAGGGCGTTCTCCTCGTTTAGGCCTGAAGTTATTGCTCACTATCGAGAAAGCGATCGGACCCGCCTGCTTTCGAATCCCGGCATCGTCAGAAATCGCGCCAAAATCGACGCCGCGATCGGCAATGCTCGGGCATTGCTCGAACTCTGGCAGCGGGGCGATAGTCTCACCGCCTACCTCTGGCAGGAGGGCGCTGCGCCGATCCAGAACCGCTGGTGCACGCTCGCAGAGGTCCCGGCAGAGACGCCTGAGTCCAGGGATCTGGCTAAGCGGCTGAAATCCGCAGGTTTTCGCTTTGTGGGACCGACCATATGCTACGCCTGGATGCAGGCCGCCGGGCGGGTCAACGACCATCTTGTGCATTGTCACAGACATGAGGCCTGCGCCAGGCTCGCAGCCTGATGAGTTTAAAGCTCCACCCCAAGCTTGAGCCGGGCGTATTGGTCGCCGTGCGCGCCGGACTGACATCACTGGGCTCGCTACCCTTGGGCTGGTCACGCAGCATCGGTCGCGGGTGCGGCCGCGGCGCTGCAGCCGCTGGTGTGCATGTGCCGTTCTTTGGCGTGCCGGAGGGATTCGAACTGCGCTTCAGTACTGCATGCGGCCTCGACGTCGCTGAACCGAAACATGCGGCGCGTGCACTCAATGCCGGTATCGAGGACCTGCTGCGTCCGGTCCTGGATCAGTACCTGTGGGCGTACAAGCGTTACAAACGGCCGCCCCTGGGAATTTCTGACCCATATCGGGAGTGAAGGCTTACTTCAGGCCGTGCTGGCATGTCCCAGAGGTAGCCCTGCGTAAGTTGGCGCCTTGCTGCCGTCCTGGCGGCCGACCTCAGCCACGCCAAAACGCGGGCGTTACCAGGACCAGAAGCGTGAAGACCTCGAGTCGTCCCAGAAGCATCGCTACGCAGAGCAGCCATTTGGCCGCATCTGGAATCGAGCCGTAGTGAGCCGCCACCTCGCCGAGGCCTGGCCCAAGGTTCGTCAAGCAGGCTCCAACGGCGGAGAAAGCGGTGAGGAAGTCCAGTCCTGTTGCCAGAAGCCCCATCAGAATCAGCATGAATGCGACCACCCAGGCCGAGAAAAAACCCCAGATGGCGTCAACGACGCGATCGGGTACCACGGCCGAACCGAGCTTGACCGGAATGATCGAGTGGGGGTGGATCAGGCGCCGGACCTCGCGCAGACCTTGGAGGATGATGAGCAGGACCCGCACAACCTTCAGACCCCCGCCGGTAGAACCAGCGCAGGCCCCGGTAAACGCGGCGAAGAAAAGCAGATAGGGCAGCATGCCCGGCCACGCAGCGAACTCCGTGGTCGTGAATCCGGCCGTGGTCGCGATGGACACAGTTTGGAACGCACCTTCCCGCAGAGACAACACCCAGCCCGACTCGGTGGTTCCGAGCAACATGATGACCGCCACCAGGGCCAAGCCAGACAGCAGGGCGAAGTAGGCACTCGCTTCCATGTCCCGCAGATAGAGCCATGGCGCCCTTCGGTTCCAGACCAGGAAGTGAAGGCCGAAGTTGAGGCCGCAGAGGACCATGAAGACGATGGCGACAGTCTCCACCGCGCCCGAGTCGAAGTAGCCCATGGAAGCATCGTAGGTAGAGAAGCCCCCGATGCTAACGGTCGAGAAGCTGTGTGCGAGGGCATCGAATGGCGTCATGCCTGCGGCCCAGTAGCCGACGGCGCAAGCAATGGTGAGGCTCAAATAGATGTACCACAGTGCCTTGGCCGTTTCGGCGATCCGTGGCGTGAGCTTGGTGTCCTTGACCGGACCCGGCATCTCGGTCCGGTACAGCTGCATGCCGCCGACGCCAAGCATGGGCAGGATGGCAATGGCCAGGATGATGATGCCCATGCCCCCCAGCCACTGCAGCTGCTGGCGATAGATGAGGATGGACCGCGGCAGATCGTCGAGGCCGGTGGCGACCGTGGCGCCCGTTGTGGTCAACCCGGAGAACGACTCGAAAGCCGCGTCCGTGAAGGTGGCCCATGCACCGGCTTCCAGCCAGAGCGGTAAGGCCCCGAACAGTCCCAGCGAGATGTAAAAGACCGCGGTCACCAAGAAGCCTTCCCTGATCCGCAGTTCCTTCGCGTCCCGCATGACGCTGGCCCAGGCCACCAAACCTGCCAGGAACGTCAGCGCGAAGGCGCTCAGGAAGGCATGCCAGGTGGGCTCACCGTAAAACCATGCGAACGGCAGCGGCGTCAGCATGGTGAAGCTGAACAGCATCAGGAGCAGGCCGGCGATCCGCAGGACGGCGCTGAAGTGCATGGCTAGCGGTCGCCTCGCGCCACGTCAGAAAAAATGCACGCTGACCTGGAACAGGCGCTCGATTTCTGGAATCCGGCGCTTGTCGGTCACGAACATGATCAGGTGATCGTCGGGCTCGACCACCAGGTGATCGTGGGCGATCAGCACTTCCTCACCGCGGACGATGCCACCGACGGTCGTGCCCATCGGCAGGGTGATCTCGTCCAGCGTCCGGCCGACCATCTTCGATGAGCGTGAGTCGCCGTGCGCCACCGCCTCAATGGCCTCCGCGGCGCCGCGGCGCAGCGAGTGGATACGGGCGATGTCAGCCTTGCGCACGTGGACCAGCAGCTCGGAAATGGTCGCCTGCTGCGGCGAGATGGCCACGTCGATCTGCCCTCCCTGCACCAGATCGACGTAAGCCGGCTTGTTGATCAGCGTCAGCACCTTGCGCGCACCGAGCTGCTTCGCAAGCATCGACGACATGATGTTCGCCTCGTCGTCGTTGGTCAGCGCGCAGAAGATGTCCGTGTTTTCGATGTTTTCTTCAAGCAGGAGCTCGCTGTCGGTGGCATCACCGTTCAGAACGACGGTCCGATCGAGGCTGCCGGACAGCACCTGACAGCGCGCTGGATCGAACTCGATCAGCTTGACGTGGAGCCGCCGCTCGAGCGTCCCGGCCAGTCGTTCACCGATGTTGCCGCCACCGGCGATCATGATGCGCTTATAGGGCTTCTCACGGCCGCGCATTTCGCTCATCACCGGCCCGATGTCGCGCCGCGCGGCCAGGAAGAACACTTCGTCGTCCACTTCGAGTACCGTGTTGCCCTGGGGCATGATCGGCCGGTCGCGCCGGAAGATCGCCGCCACCCGCGTGTCCACCTTCGGCAGCTGCTGCCGCAAAGCGCTGATCGCCTTGCCGGCGAGTGGCCCGTGCGGGTAAACCTTCACTGCTACCAGCTGCATGCGTCCCTGGGCGAAATCGAGCACTTGCAGTGCTCCCGGGTGCTGCAGCAGACGGTCGATGTGCTCGGTCACCACCTGCTCCGGGTGGATCAGGACGTCGATGGGCATGTGCTCGCGCGAGAAGAAGCCGGAGCGCGTGGAGTAGGCGTTGGCACGGATGCGGGCGATCTTTGTGGGTGTGCGGAACATCGAGAAGCTGACCTGGCAGGCCACCATGTTCACTTCGTCGGAACTGGTTACCGCCACGAGAATGTCCGCATCCTCGGCACCGGCGCGCCGCAATACGTCCGGGTGAGAGGCGTGCCCCTCCACGGTCTGGATGTCGAGCCGCTCCCGCAACTGGTGTAGCTGGACCGGGTCCGAGTCGACGAGCGTAATGTCGAATTTCTCGCTGGAGAGGTTCTCAGCCAGGGTGCCGCCGACCTTGCCGCCACCAAGAATGATGATCTTCATGATTCATCCTGCCTGCGTTCGAGCAGGACGAAGTAAAACCCGTCGTGCTCCGTCGCCGTCGGCAGCAACTGCGTTCCGAAGCGTCGCGGATGCCCTCGCTCCTGAAGAATGCCGCTGTCCAAAGACAGGCAGGCAGCATCCGCGTGTTGCTCGAGGAAGGTCCCGATCACGTCCTCGTTCTCCTCCCCCAGCACGGAACAGGTGCAGTACAGCAGCCTGCCACCATTGCGCAGGAGCGGCCAGAGTCTGTGCAGCAACTCTCCCTGCAGGCGCGCGAGTTCAGACGGATCCGAAGCATCCCGCAGCAGGCGAATGTCCGGTTGCCGGCGCAGAATACCCGTGGCGCTGCAGGGTGCGTCGAGGAGGATACGATCGAAAGCTCTGCCGTCCCACCAGTCGCCGGGCCGGCGCCCGTCGCCGACCCGCACCTCCGCGGTGGCGCCGCCCCTGACCAGGTTTTCACGAACCCGCTCGCAGCGTCTCGGGTCTACGTCCAGAGCGAGGATCGAGGCCGCGGGCTCCATCTGCGCCAGGTGCAGGGTCTTGCCGCCGGGTGCCGCGCAGGCGTCGAGAATGCGCTCGCCCGGAGCGGCGCCCAGCAGGGGGGCGGCGAGCTGCGCGCCCTCATCCTGGACGCTGAGGTCGCCGTCCGCGAAACCGGGCAGCTCGGCCACCGGGCGTGGTGCTTCGAGGTAAATCGCGCTCGCGCTCAGCGTACCGGCGTGGGCGGCGATGCCTGCGTCGGCTAGCGCGGTCAGAGCCAGGCTGCGTTTGCGCCGGCTGCGCAGGGTCATTGGGGGGCGCGCGTTACCGGCCGCCACCACCGCTGGCCAGTCATCCGGCCAGTCGTGTTGCAGACGTTTCAGCAACCAGTCCGGATGGTTCCAGCGCGCGGCCGGAGGCAGCTCCGCGTCATCCGCTGTCAGGTTGGTTGCGGTGAGCTTGCGCAGGACGGCGTTCAGCAATCCGCGCGCCCAGCCTTTGCCGAGCGCGGCGGACGCGGCGACGGTTGCATGCACCGCGGCATGGTTCGGTACTTCGGTATGTCCCAGCTGATAGGCACCAAGGAGCAGCAGTGCGTGCACGTCGAGATCGCGCTTGCGAGGCGGTTGACGGAGGTGGCGGCGAACCTCGTGATCAAGCCGCAGGGCGTGACGCGCGGTGCCGAAACAGAGTTCCCGGACGAAGGCCTCATCCATAGGTGCCCCTGCAGGCGCCCCTGCAGGCGCCCCTGCATGGCGTGCCAGAGCTTCGGGCAGGGTCGATCGGCGTGCCAGGACTTCTGCGAGGATGCGCGCGGCGCGCGCTCGCGCTGCGACCCCTGGTTCGCCCCCCGAGTCGCCAGGATTGCCGGGATTACGCGGGCTCAAGGAGAGCTCCCGGATACAACAAATCGTGCTGCGTCCGCATGAGCGTAGCCGCATCCATCACGCTGCTCTTGCCGCGCAATACGCGCGCTTCGAGAATCCGCAGCACACCTTTGCGGCAGGCGATGGCAACGCCGTCGGCGTCCGTGCTCAGGATCGTTCCCGGCGCAGCCGCGGTCACGCTGTTTACGGCGTTCGCTCTGAGCAGCTGCAGGCGCGTGCCGGCGACGGTGGCAGCGATCGGCTTGCTCGGGTTCATGGCGCGAATGCGTCGCGCCTGCGTTTCGGCGTCGCTGCCCAGATCGAGACGTGCATCTTCTGCACCGAGCTTACGGGCGTAGGTGACGCCCGCCTCGGGCTGGGGCTCGGGTGGGTGGCCGGGCAGATCCGCCAGCACTTCGATCAGGGCCGCGGCACCGAGTTCGGCCAGTTTCGCCGTGAGCTCGCCGCCCGTCTCGTGCGCGCCGATGGTGCAGCGCCGGCGCAGGCGCACGGGACCCGTGTCGAGCCCGGCATCCATCTGCATGATGCACACACCCGTTTCCTGATCCCCCGCCATGATGGCCCGTTCGACCGGGGCCGCACCGCGCCAGCGGGGCAGCAGCGAGGCATGGACGTTGAGGCAGCCGTACGCGGGCAGATCAAGCACGGCCTGGGGGAGGATCAGACCGTAGGCAGCCACCACCAGCAGGTCCGGTGCGAGGGCGGCGAGTTCCGCTCGATCTTCGGTACGCTTCAGCGACGAGGGCTGGTGCACGGTGAGGGAGGCCTCGCGGGCGAGTTGCTTGACGGGCGAGGCGGTGAGCCGCCGGCCGCGGCCGGCAGGTCGGTCGGGTTGCGTGAGCACTGCGTGGATGGGTAAGCCGGCCTCGAGCATGCGCCGGAGGATGCTGGCGGCGAACGCTGGTGTGCCGGCAAAGACTAACCGCTGTGGGGGGCTGATCACGCGCTCTGGCGGTGCCGCTTTTCCAGCTTCTTGCGAATGCGCTGCCGCTTCAGGCCGGAGAGATAATCGACGAACAGCTTGCCGAGCAGGTGGTCGCACTCATGCTGGATGCACACGGCAAGAAGGCCTTCAGCTTCAAGCTCGTAGGATTCGCCCTCGCGGTCGAGTGCCGTGAGTCGGATGCGATCGCTGCGGGTCACACTTTCATAGTAACCCGGTACTGACAGGCATCCTTCCTGGCTCTCGACGACCTCGCCTAGCAGCTCGATTTCAGGATTGATCAGCACCCGAGGCTCATTGCGGGTCTCGGAGATGTCCATAACGACGACGCGCTTGTGGACGTTGACCTGGGTGGCAGCGAGTCCGATACCGTCCGCGTCGTACATGGTCTCGAGCATGTCATCGACGAGCTGCTGAATCGACGCATCAACCGCGGCGACGGGAGCGGCTCGGGTACGCAACCGGGGGTCTGGAAATTCGAGAATCTCGAGGCGGGCCATAGGATCGTGAGCTATCTTTGGTTCAGGTGGAATTTCTGTTGCTAATATGGTGTCAGCAAAGGGTTTTACAACTTCCGGCAAAGACCTCGGCTGGTGCTGGTGCCGCGTCTCGGATGCGATGATACGGGGATCGGGGACATGAGGAAAATGCTGTGCCGCGCGCCGGCACCTGGCCTGGGACGGTTGGTCCGTGCCTTCAACGGTGTCGTCGCGTTGCTCATGGTTGCGGTACTCGCCGCGCCGGTGGCCGTCGACGCTCAGGTGCGTGAGGACCAGCCCGGGGTCTATATCGTCCAGCGCGGTGACACGCTCTGGGACATTTCCGGCCGTTTCCTGACGGAGCCTTGGCGCTGGCCGGAAATCTGGCGGGTCAATCCGGAGATCGAGAATCCCCACCTCATCTATCCAGGTGACGTGATTCGACTCGAGTGGATCGACGGCGAGCCGGCTCTCGTGCTGGATCGGGGCGATGATGCGCGCACGGTGCGGATGATCCCCGACGACACCGTGCGGCTGGAGCCGCGGGTCCGCTACGAGCCCATTGTCACCGCCATTCCGACCATCGATCTCGACGCAGTGGGTCCGTTTCTGTCAGCGAATCGCGTGGTTAGGCCGCGGGAGCTCGAGAACGCGCCCTACGTGGTGCAGGGTGATTCCGGCCGGCTACTCACGGGGGCAGGCGACCGGATGTACGTGCGCGGCGAGGAACTCGGCCGCGCGGGCGACAGCTTTGCGGTAGTCCGTCGGGCCACGAACCTGATCGACCCGGACACGGGCGAGCTGCTCGGCCTGGAGGCCGAAGAAATCGGCGCGGCGCAGGTCACCAGCGTCGAACGGGACATCGGTACGCTTCTGGTCACGAGCTCCCGCGAGGACATTCGCATCGGTGATCGCATTCTGCCGATGGAAACGCGGCCTCTGGAGCCCCGATTCTTTCCCAGTGCACCGGACGGCGACGTCAGCGGCCGCATCATCAAGGTACTCGGCGGCGTCACCCAGGTAGGCAACCTGTCCGTTGTGGTCCTGAACGTGGGCGATCGCGAGGGCCTCGTGCCGGGCAACGTACTGTCGATCTGGCAGCAGGGTGCCGTGGTACGGGATCGTGAGCGCAACGAGCAGATCCGCTTGCCCAGCGAGGAGGCCGGGCTGTTGATGGTGTTCCGCGTGTTCGATCGGGTTTCCTATGGCGTGGTGCTGGAATCCCGGCGCCCGCTGGCCGTGCTCGATCAGGTGCTCAATCCCTGATCGCTTCGCCCGGGGCCCAGGCGGCGTGGGTGCCGCTGGAGATCCGGTGCGGCAGCAGGATGCGACACACCGGACCCGCCTCGATGTCACGTGCATCGATGAGTATGCACTCGGAACGATCGGCGACCAGGTCGGTGACGAACGTCACCAGATAGCCGTCGTCTTCAGAGTTGGCTCCAACTCGAGGGGCGAACGGTGCCTCGCTGCCAAAGCGCCCCTCGCCAAAATCCAGCGACCAGGAGCGACCGGTCTCCAGGTCGTGCTTCACCACGCCATCGAACAGGAACCAGCCCGGTTTCGTCGTCGTTGAATAAAGGTAGCGACCCTTCTCACCGGCGATGGTCTGGTTGAAGCTGCCGAATTCCAGAATCCGATCGTCGAGATGGGTCTCCTTGACCTGACCGGTTTTCAGGTTGAAGCGCCAGCGGTGCAGCTTCGGGCGGAACGAGTGTTCGTCGATGTAGGCCATCAGCTTGCCCATACGCGGATCGGGATGCTCCACGGGCAGCGCCGCCGGAGAAGGGTTCTCCTGGAAGTAGCCATCCAGCACGATTTCGTCGCCTTCCTCGTAGGCATTCATCCAATGCAGCACGAACGTGGGTTCCGCCTCGAACCAGCGGATCGACGCCGTGTCGCCGTAGCGCGGCAGGATGGCGAAACGCGTCGGCAGGTCGGCATGGAAGCGGTTGACGTGGAGCCCCTTCTTCAACAATTCCGGGTCCCAGAACAGCGGCAGGTCGGCGAGGATGCTGTAGTTGCGGGTAAAGGCCATGTCGTGGGGCAGGCGCGGCCCCGGCAGGGGAATCGGCACGTAGTGCGCGAGCCGGTTGTCCGGTCCGACCACGCCGTAGTGCATGTACGGTGCGTGCGTCGAGTAGTTGAAGAAAAGCAGTTCTCCGGTGGCCTCGTCCACCTTCGGATGGGCCGAGATCCCATCCAGTGGCGTCCACGCTTCAGTACCTAGGGTCTCGAGCGTGTGCGGGTCGAGGCGATAGCCCTCGCCGCATTGATAGAACGTGCTCAGCACGTTGCCGGCATGCACGACCACGTCAGTTGACGAGGCGTCTTTGACGGACCCGTGGGCACCCCAGCCCGGGCGCAGTGAGCGTCGCGGATCCTCTGCGATGCCCGCCCACAGTGACCTCCCGGCTTCCTGCTCGGCGAGAAATGCTCGGGTCCGCACGAAACGGTTGCAGTAACGCACACGGCCGTCGCGGAAAGCCATCGCGTGAATCATGCCGTCGCCGTCGAAGGGGTGGTAGAGCCCGATGGGCTCGTGCACGGGATTCTCCGTATTGCGGAAGTAGCTGCCGTCGATGTCCTTGGGAACGGTCCCGATCACTTCCAGGTCGTCGGCGTCGTACTCGTCGAACACCGGCGTCCAGGCGCCGGAGAGATAAGGGTGGTCGCTTGCGTGCAAGGTGTGCGGGACGATGTTCACGCGTCGATTCGGCATCGATTCGGCTCCACATGGCCGCCACAGGCCATTCACTTGGTGATCGCTTGCATAAACGAACTCTTTCGCGCAAGACTAGCGGAGAGCGCGGCGTGGCGGAAGGGCATGCGCCGTGAGGCAGGGATCATGGAGGGCGAAGGCATGGCGGAACCGGTCTACATCCTGGGCGGCGCGCAAAGCGATTTTGCTGCCAACTGGACGCGCAACAACAAGGCGCTGTTCGATCTCATCGATGAAACCACCCGCGCCGCCCTGGAGGAAACCCGGCTCGAGGCGGCCGAGGTTGATGCACTCCACGTTGGCAACTTTGCCGCCGAGCTGTTCTGCGGTCAGGGTCTGCTCGGCGGGATGATGGGTCACGTGGATGCGGGTTTCGAAGGCAAACCTAGCAGCCGCCACGAAGCGGCCTGCGCCTCCGGCTCCATGGCGGTGCTCGCCGCCATGACCGATCTGCTCGCGGGGCACTACGAGGTGGTCGGTGTGGTGGGCGTCGAGTTGATGCGCAACGTGCCAGGACAGACTGCGGCGGAGCATCTCGGAGCCGCAGCCTGGGCCGGTCGTGAGGCCCAGGGCGCCCGCTACCTGTGGCCGGCGATGTTTTCGGATCTGGCGGAAGAATATGATCGCCGCTACGGACTCGACCCGGCCCATCTGGCGGCGATTTCTCGCATCAACTTCGCCAATGCCAAGCGCAATCCGCTCGCCCAGACCCGGAACTGGACGCTCACGGACGCTAGCTTCTCCAGGGAAGACGACGAGGCCAATCCGGTTATCGAGGGTTGGATGCGCAAGAGTGATTGCGGTCAGGTCACAGACGGAGCGGCGGTCCTGTTCCTGGCTTCCAGATCAGCAGCCGAGGCTTACGCAAAGGCGCGCGGCCTAGATCTGGCCGCCATCCCGCGCATCAAGGGTTGGGGCCACACGACCGCGCCGCTGCTCATGGCTAGCAAGCTCGAGCGCAGCGCCCGCGAAGGCGGCTATCTCTTCCCCTGGGTGCGCAAGGCCATTACCGACGCCTACGCTCGCGCCGGCATTCCCGGACCCGAAGCCCTCGATGCGATAGAGACCCACGACTGTTTCTCAGTGACCGAGTACATGGCCATCGAACACTTCGGCCTCACCGGCCCTGGAGAGGCCTATCAGGCGGTGGAAGACGGCCGTATCGACTTCGGCGGCAGCCTGCCGGTCAACCCTTCCGGTGGACTGATCGGCCTCGGCCATCCGGTGGGTGCTACCGGCGTGCGCATGGTCCTCGACGCATACCGGCAGACCAGCGGGCAGGCGGGGGAGACGCAGGTCGAGGGCGCTGAGACGGTTGCGACCTACAACGTAGGCGGGTCGGGAACGGCTAACGCCTGTTTCATCGTGGGGGTCTGACCCGACGCTCAGAGTCGCTGTCGGAGTTCGCCACGAACCACCTTGCCCAGGGCGTTTCGGGGAAGGTGAGCGGTCACTTCGAGCCGTTCCGGCAGCTTGAACCGCGCGAGGCCTTGCTGCTCCAGAAACTGCGTCACGTCAGCGAGCGTGACTTCGGCGTCGGCCTTAGGTACCGCAAACACGCAGACTTTCTCGCCGAGAATCTCGTCCGGAAAGCCGACGCAGGCCGCCTCGGCGAGCTGTGGGTGCGACGCGAGCAGCGCATCGAGTTCGTCAGGTGAGATGTTGTAACCGCCGCGGACGATGATGTCCTTGCAGCGGCCGACAAAGCGGTAGAACGCCGGCGGGTCTCCCTCGCCTGCGATCTCGAACAGGTCGCCGGTTCGGAACCAGCCGTGCTCGGCGAACGTGTCCCCGGGCTCTTCCCCGGCCTCGGCAAGGTAACCGTCGAACACGGTGGCGCCCCTGATCTGCAGCTCGCCCGGGGCGTCCTTGTCCCTGATCTCGGCGCCTGTTTCCAAGTCCACCAGACGCGTCTCGATCATCGTCGCCACTCGGTTGGACCACTCGAGCCCAGACACACCGAAGCGGGGAAATAATACGGCGCGTTGCTCTGGATCCGAGATTTCGCGAGGACCGGCAGCCAGGCTGATACCTTCGTTGGAGCCGAACAGGTTGACGATGTCGATCCCATGTTGCTCGGCGAAGCCCTTCACCATCCAGGGCGACAGAGGCGCCGAACCGGAACCGATGGCACGCAGGCGGCTAAGGTCCACGTTCTCGAGCAGCCCCTCCTGCTTCAGGAGCATATTCAGCAGCGCGGGCGGCGCGATCGTGAAGGTGGTGCCCTCAGACGCGATCTGTCCGAGGAAGACCGGCAGATCCAGGGGGTGATGCAGGACCAGCGTCGCAGTACAGCGCAGCCAGTTGAACAGGAAGCCGCCGATGCTCGCCATGTTGACGAAGGGAAACGGATTCAGCAGAACATCGCCATCGCGCAGCCCCGCCGCATCGTACGTCGCCCAGGAGATCGCCGCCCATTGGTTGTATGTCCTCGGCACCCCTTTCGGGGTCCCGGTGGTTCCTGACGTCCAGCAAATCGTGTAAACGTCATTGGCATCCGCTGTGCTACCTGCTTGCGGCTTCGAGTCGGATAGAGCGTTAGCGAAAGCCTCATCGAGCGGCACCGCGCCTTCCGGCGTCTCTTCGCCGAGAAACAGGTGCTGCGGAAATGCCACGCCGTCGGCGAAAGCCTGCATGCCAAAGGGCTGGCCGTTCAGGCGCGTGACCCCCACATAGGCTTTCGCTGGCAGCGCCTGACTCACCATGCGCAGCTCATGGGCACCGTACTGGACCGGCAGCGGGCTGATCACGGCGCCGATCCGCGCGACGGCCAGATAGATCAGAACGAACTCGCTGATGTTAGGCATCTGAGCGACGACGATGTCGCCCGCTGTCACTCCCTGCTGCCGCAGCACTTGCGCCCAGGCATCGACGTGGCGACCGAGGTCCCGGTAGGACAGACGCTGCGCCTTGCCGCCGCAAAGGTCGGGCCGATTCGGGGGATCGACCAGCGCAGTACGCTCCGGATGAGCTGCGACTGCCTGGCGCAGCAGATCGTCAAGCGTCTCGTCGGTCCACCAACCGCGCTCAGTGAAACTGCGAATGCGCTCCTCTCGACTCGTCCCCATGCCCTCGACCCTCCCAGGTCACTTGTCTAACGAGACGCTTCTGGCG
Organism: Pseudomonadales bacterium; assembly: GCA_007131295.1. Classification (GTDB taxonomy): domain Bacteria; phylum Pseudomonadota; class Gammaproteobacteria; order Pseudomonadales; family Azotimanducaceae; genus SLTB01. The sequence continues at coordinate 36,744 of SLQW01000040.1, forward strand.
GCAAGCTAGCAACAGGTCCTGGGGTTTGCAAGGCAGGGAGAAGCGGCCCGATAATCCCGGCGGTCATGATGAAGCCGGCTTACATTCGTGCCAATTCGGTCACCCATGCCCTTGAGATCATCGGTGATCGCTGGGTTCTGATGCTGCTGCAGCAGGCATTCTTCGGCGTGCGTCGCTTCGACGATTTTCAGCGCCGTCTCGGTCTGGCCCGCAGCACGCTCACCCAGCGCCTCAAACACTTGGTCGAGCATGGATTGTTCGAGCGGCGCCCGTTGGATGCCCGGCAGTGGCGCCATGAGTATCGGCTCACCGTAAAGGGCCTCGATCTTTTCAGCGCTGCGCTGATGTGCGAAGCGTGGCAGCGGAACTGGGCGGCCGACGATCGGCAACTCGCGTTGCGCCTCATCCATCGGGACTGCGGTCACGCGATGGAACCCATCCTCACCTGTTCGACGTGTAACGATCCGGTAGAGGCACGGGACGTGGCTTACTGCGATGGCCCCGGTGCCAGCTGGACGGTGCGCGGGCTGCCCCGGCGGCGGCGCAGCTCGAGTGACAGCTCCATGCCGCGATCGGTGCCCGTTTCCGCGGAGCTGCTGGAGCTACTGGGAGACCGCTGGACGCCTCAGGTAGCCGCCGTGGCCTTTTTTGGTGTGCGGCGCTTCGACGCCATGCGCGAGAGCCTGAAACTCGCCACCAACATCCTCTCCGACCGCCTCAAGCGCCTGGTCGATCTCGGGATTTTCGAGACGCGTATCTACCAGGATCGACCCCTCAGGCTGGAGTATGTGCTCACTCCCAAGGGGCTTGCGCTTTACCCCATTCTGCTCACGCTCATGGACTGGGGTGATCGCTGGATCGAACACGAGGCGGGACCGCCGCTCCTGCTCACCCATCGACCCTGCGCCTCGCGGCTGGTCACCAGCGTGGTCTGCGACCAATGCGGTGGTCCTCTGCTGCGGGACAACGTGCTGCCCCAGTTTCAGCCCTCCCGACGCCGCGCTACCGGTTCCTGAAAGTGAGCGCCTTGACACGGTCTGAGGGCGGTAACAGACTCTTCGAGCGCATTGCATAACGAGACTTAGCGTGGCCCATGAAGGGCCCAACACGGGGAGACGCACGCATGATCCGGCAAGCCACTCCAGTGGCCGGCGTCCTGCTGGCTACATTCGCATGCTCGGCCTTCGCCCAGGAAGTAAGGGCTCTCGAGGAAATCATCGTCACCGCCCAGAAGCGGGCTGAGAGCCTGCAGGACGTGCCCATTGCGGTCTCGGCCTTCGATGCCGAGACGCTACGGTTGTCGGGTATCAGCTCGCTCGATGACATCAGTCAGCGCACGCCTGGCCTGACCATGGGTCGCTTCAATGCGGTCCAGCCCCAGATCTTCATCCGCGGCATCGGCTCTACCGACCAGTCCGCCTCCGGTGACCAGTCGGTGGGTATCTTCATCGACGGTGTCTACATGGGCCGCACGGGTTTCGTCGATCTCGACTTCTTCGATCTTGAGCGCGTCGAGGTACTGCGCGGGCCTCAGGGCACGCTGTACGGCAAGAACGTAGTCGGTGGGGCGATCAACCTTGTCACCGAACGGCCCTCCGATACCTTCGATGCGCGCCTCGAGGCGACCGTCGGCAACCTCGACCGGCGCTCGCTGCGCGGCGTCGTGCATGGGCCGCTCGCCGATACCCTGGCGGGCAAACTGACTGTTTCGTGGACGGAGCGCGACGGCTACGCGAGGAGCGCGACCACCGGCCGCAAGCTCAGCGACGAGGACAATCTGACGCTGCGCGGATCCCTCCTGTTCACGCCTGCCGACGACCTCGACGTGCTGGTGACGGCGGATTACGCTCGGGACCGTCTTGCCGGTAACAACCGCCATTGCCTCGGCGAGCAGTTCATCTTCTTCCCCTGGTTCGCACCAGGTTCGCCGTTCGCCCCCTCGCCCTGCAGCCCCGATCCGTTCACTAACGAGAAGACAGTGGACGGGTTCCAGAATCGCGATGTCGGCGGCATGTCCGCTACGGTCACCTGGGATGCTCCCTTCGGCGAATTGACCTCGATCACCGCCTGGCGCAAAGGCGATTACGACATCCAGGAGGACTTCAGCGGCTCCGACGCGCCGCTCGTGGTCCGTAACGCCATCGATGAGATCGAACAGTTCTCCCAGGAATTCCGAATCGCCGACCAGACAGCAGACGGTCGCTTCAACTGGCTTGCGGGCGTGTACGGCTACTGGGCCGACATCGAGCGCGTGGAGAACAACGACTTTTCAGGCAACGATGTCCCCATCGCGCTGCTGCTGCTCCAGGTTCCGCCCGGTACGGTACCTAGCTTCAACACGTTCTATTTCCAGGAGAACGAGACCACGAGCTACGCCATTTTCGGTCAGGGCACCTGGGCGCTCAGCGATGAGGTGAACCTCACCGTGGGTGCGCGCTACACTTACGAAAAGAAGAAGGCGGACATTCGCGGCGCAGGCTTCGATCCCACCGAAAGCTTTCTCGTGGCGCCCTATGACATCAGCGCGTCAAAAAGCTGGAACGCCTTCACGCCCAAGGTGACCCTGGACTGGCGGCCCGTCGAGGAGCTCATGCTCTATTTCAGTGTCGCCGACGGATTCAAGAGCGGCGGCTTCAACGGCACCGCGCCGGACAGTGTCGCCGCCCAGACGCCGTTCGATCAGGAGGAGGCCCGGCAATTCGAGATCGGCTTGAAGTCCGAGTTGCTCGACCGGCGCCTGCGCGCGAATCTGACCGCGTTCCACATCGACTACGACGACCTGCAGGTCTTCCAGCTGGTGGACGGTGCACGCCTGATCGTGGACAACGCCGCCGATGCCCGCAGTCGGGGCATGGAGCTCGAAGTGCTGGCACAGGTCACGGACGCGCTCACTTTGTCCGGCCACTACGCGTACTTGGACACCAAGTACAAGGACTTCATCAACGAGGCGGGTGAGGACTTCAGCGGCAATCGGCTGACGCGTGCGCCCAAGCACAGCTACAACCTCGGCGCGACATACCGGACAGACATCGATCGACGCTTCGGTCTGACGCTGCACGCGGAGTATTCCTACCGCAGCCGCGTCTTCTACGACCCGGACAACTTCCCGCTCGTGGGTGACGGCGGTCGCGGTCTGCTCGATGCCCGTGCGGTATTGTCCCTGCGTGATCACAATGTCGACATCAGTCTCTGGGGACGCAACCTTACCGATAAGGTACACGTTACCCAGGCCATCGACGGGCGCGGCCCGTTCAATCTGAGTCAGAACGCCGCGGGCGTGATCGGCGAACCACGCATGTACGGCCTGACCGTGACTTGGCACGGCAACTGATCAGACCAGCCCGCGCGGCCGGCATGTTCGGCCGTGCGGGCCTGGTTCAGGACGACTACCTCAGAAGTCGGCGCCTGATCGCACCGGACGCCACGTCGATGATCAGGACGACGAGAATTGTCAGCAGCAGCACCGCGGCCGCCTTCTCGAAGTGGCGATAGCGCAGCGTGTTGAGGAGCACGCCACCGACGCCGCCGGCGCCGACTACGCCGAGCACGGCGGAAGCGCGGATATTCAATTCGAAGCGGAACAGCCAGTGGGCGACGATCTCGGGCAGGACCTGCGGCACCACCGCATAGCGCAGGGCCAGCAGGCGTGACCCGCCGGCGGCCTGCACCGCTTCGACCGGTCCCATGTCGATGGATTCCACCACTTCCGCACCGAGCTTGGTGAGCATGCCCACCGAGGAGATCCCAATGGCCAGGGCGCCGGCAAAGGGGCCGAGCCCCACGATGGGGACGAAGTAGATCGCGAGCAGAATCTCAGGAAAGGCCCGTGCCGTGGCTGAGATCAGCTTCACCAGACGGGCGATGCGCGGAAACAGCGTGCGGGCGCCGAGCAGCGCCAGCGGCAGCGACAGCAGTGCGGCGATGATCGTGCCGATCCAGGCGATCTGGATGGACTCGATGAGCGCGGGCAGTACCCGAGAGGCCCCGTAGCTCATGTCGGCGGGATAAAAGAAGCCGAGTACCGTGACCATCTGCTGCGGCAGATTCGCCAGCGCTCCCGGCGTCAGATCGATCGCCCAGGCGCAGAGCAGGAAGACGATCGCAACGCCGAGCGTCACCTGGGTCGCCCAACCGACCCCGGGCGGTGGCCGCAAGGCAGCCTTCGTGCTCATGCCAGCCGCCTGCGGATCGCCTCGGAGATCTGCTCGATGACGAGCACGATCACGAGGACCGAGAGCACGATCAGCGTGACCCGGGGGTACTCGAAGGTGCTGCGCTGGGTCTCGAGCACCATGCCGATGCCGCCGGCACCCACCAGACCCAGGATCATCGAAGCGCGCACGTTCAGCTCGAACGCGTACAGCGCATAGGACACGTAGTGCGGCAGTGCCTGTGGTATGGCGCCGAACTGAAGCATGGCGAGCCAGCTGCCGCCAGCGGCGCGCACCGCCTCGGGCACGCCCATGTCGATGGCCTCGAGGGACTCGGACCATAGTTTGGAGATGACGGCGATGGTGAAGACGGTCAGCGCCAGTGCGCCGGCGACGGGACCGAAGCCGACCGCGGCCGCGAACAGCATGGCCCAGAACAGGTCCGGGAGCGTGCGCAGCACGTTCATGACGTTCCGGTCCAGGAACCATACGAGCACACCGGGCGTCAGATTGCGGGCCGCGAGCACCGCCACCGGCACCGCCAGGATGCCGCCGATCACAGTCCCGACCACGGCGATCTGCAGGGTTTCCAGCAGCGGTGCGAGCAGGCGTGGGAAGTAGCTGAACTCCGGCGGCCAGGACTCGACGAGGAGCCGACTGCCGCCCGGCAGGTTGCAGGCGAGCTCCGTCAGAGAGAAGCCGATGCCGCGTGCCGACCACACTGTCATCATGGTGACGCCGAGCAGCGTGCCCAGGATCAAAGCCCAGTTCCGGGCGGGGCGCAGCGGCCGCATGGCGCTGTCGTTCACGGCGCTGCATCCTCATCGAGAAGATCGCCCGCATCCGGATCGCGCCCGTAGATGTGCCGGAAATCGGCCTGGGTCACGGAATCGGCGCTGCCGTCATAGACCAGCTCGCCGGCGCGCAGGCCGACGATGCGCCGGCCGTAGCGACGCGCGAGGTCAAGAAAGTGCAGGTTCACCAGCGTGGTGATACCGAGTTCCTGATTGATGCGCACAAGATCCCGCATGATCTGATGCGTCGTGACGGGATCCAGGGAGGCCACCGGCTCGTCGGCGAGGATGATTGCCGGCTCCTGCGCCAGCGCGCGGGCGATGCCCACCCGCTGCTGCTGGCCTCCGGAGAGGTCGCCCGCCCGCACCCAGGCCTTTTCGGTCATGCCGACCCGCTCCAGCGCGCGGAAAGCAACCTCCCGGTCCGCTTCCGGCCACAGATTGAACATGGCGCGCCAGCCCGGGACGTGCGCCACCCGGCCCACCAGAACATTGGTCATCACACTCAGCCGGCGCGTGATGCGGAAGTCCTGAAAGATCATGCCCACCTGGGCTCGCAGTCGACGAAGCTCGCTGCCTTCCTTGCGTGGTACCACCTGGCCCTGCACCTCGACGCTGCCGGAGGTCAGTGGCGTCAGGCCGTTCACGGCGCGCAGCAGGGTCGACTTGCCGGCCCCGGACGACCCGACGACCACCACGAACTCCCCGGGCTCGATGCTGAGATCGATGCCGGCGAGACCGACTGCACCGTTGGGGTAGACGACGCGGGCGTCCTGAAAACGGATGGCGGGTCGGCTGGTCATGCGCTCGCGGCTCCTTCTCGGTCGGTCAGCGACGGAGACGATCGTAGCTGGCCGCGACCGGATCGTAGGCCCCCGCCGCAATGGGCTCGAACCCATCGATGTCATAGAGGATCCGCAGGACGCGCTGTTCCTGGGGCAGGTGCTGCTGTGCGGCCTCTAGGGAGATGAAGGCGGCGATCAGTGCCGTGCGCAGGTCTTCCGGCAGGCCTGGCCGCAGCGTCACGCCATCGTTGGGGATCATCGGTGCGTGATTGAAGCGGATCACCCGCTGGCCGACGTCGGGGTATTGCGCGCGCACCATTCTGCGAGCGTCTTCATAGGACACGCCGAAGCGGACGTCTCCGGCGCGCACCGCAAGCACGGCCGCATCGTGGCCACCGACGTAGAGTCCGCGCACGTCCGCCTCAGGGTCGATGCCTGAATCAAGCAATTGAAGCGCCGGGAACAGGTAACCCGACGTGGAGTTGGGGTCGGTGAACGCCACGGTCGCCCCCCGCACCTGGGCGATGTCTCCCTGGCAGAACAGCATGCCGTTCTCGTCCGGCTCGGGAGGCGCGTCACACACGTTTGGATCGTTGGTCAGCCACTGGGTGCGATAGCCGATTTCGCCGTCGCGAACGGCGATCAGTATGGGCTCGAGATCGTAGCGACGCATGCCTAGCATGGCGGCGAACGGTGGCAGCATGCCGATATCCGCTCTGCCGGCACCCATGGCTTCCACCAGTCCGGTGTAATCCATGGGCACGAAGCTACGCACGGGTATACCGAGTTCCCGCTCCAGGTGGTCGGTCAAGGGGTCGAGATTGTCCACGAGCATCTCGGCTTCGAGCATCGGGACCTGCCCCAGCACCAGCGTATTCGGCCAGCCGCGCTCGTCCACCTGCTCACCCGGACAGCAGCCCCCGAGCCAGATGGCCAGGAGCAGGGTGGCGAGGCTGCGGGATCGGATACGCATAAGTCGCATGCTAGCTCAGCTCGAACACCTGCGGATCACGAAGTCATCAGTCCGTGCGCGGGTGCGACCTCCGTTTGGCGTCACCGACGCACACCTGCTCCGGACGATCGCCCACGCCGAGTCGCAGCCGAGCGACGCATACTCGGCTTGGGACGAGGGCTGGAGGCGGCAATGGAGATCGCGACCGAGGACTGGCTGCGGCTGGCTGCTGCTGAAGGCATCGGGCCTATGCGCTGGGGGGCCCTGATGCGCGAGGAGGCAGCGGAGGCCGTGGCAGAAAGCTGGCTTCGCTGCGCCCGAGCCGAGGTTCCGCCGGTGCGCATCGAGGCGCTGCTAGCGCGCTGCGCCGAATGCGATATAGAGGTCGTCACGCCGGCTCACCGTCACTATCCCGCGCCGCTGGTCATGATCCCGGATCCACCGGCAGTGCTTTACGTACGTGGTGACGTGGGTGTGCTCGGAGCGTTGCAGATCGCTGTCGTCGGCGCGCGCAGTGCCTCGCGGCGTGGGCTCGCCGACGCGGCCTGGATTGCGGCAGAGCTGGCTGCTCACAGCCTGGTCGTCACCAGCGGTCTCGCGCTCGGCATCGATGCTGCCGCACACGCCGCAGCCCTGGATGCCGGCGGATCCACCATTGCGGTGCTCGGCAGCGGCCTCGACCAGGTCCATCCGCGCCGGCATCTCGCCCTGGCGCGCCGGGTTGCCCAGCAGGGTGCCCTGGTCAGTGAGTTCGCCCCCGGAACGCCGCCTGCGCCGCATCACTTTCCCCGCCGTAACCGCATCATCAGCGGGTTGTGTCTGGGGGTCGTGGTGGTGGAAGCAAGCGAGCGTTCCGGGTCGCTGATCACCGCCCGACTCGCGGCGGCGCAGGGCCGCGAAGTCTTCGCCATGCCTACCACCGCACGGGACCCTGGCGGTGCCGGCTGCCATCGTCTTATCCGAGACGGTGCTCGCCTGCTGACCTCATTGGACGACCTGCTGGAGGAACTGCCGCCGGAGCTCGTCGAGGATCTGCAGATACCCGCGCTGCGAGAGGCGATGGACAGCAGCGGTGATGACGACTCACTCTTGCGCCACTTCGATGCCGACGGCACCGCCTTCGACGTGTTGCTTGCGCGTTCGGGCCTCGCCGCCTCAGAACTCAATGCGCGCCTGTTCCACCTCGAACTCGAAGGCCGCGTCGTGCGCGAGCGGCAGCGCTGGGTCCGCCTCCATTAGCTGGCACAGCGATGCTATGCTCGCCGCCCCCGGAGTTGCCGGCAGAAAAGGGGCGCGGATGACCTTGCGTAGAGACCATCAGCATCTCGAACTCGCGGTAGCGACGCTGCGGGCGGGTGGCGTGGTGGCCCATGCGACCGAGGGCGTCTGGGGACTGGCCTGCGATCCCTTCGCCCCGACGGCCGTCCGCGAGCTTCTGACTCTGAAGTCACGACCGATGCACAAGGGACTCATCCTCATCTGTGCCGAACTCGCCCAGGTGCTGCCGCTGCTGCAACCCCTGACCGACGCCGATCGCCGGCGCATCGAGGCGCCTTCTGAACGCCCCGTCACCTGGCTTCTCCCATGCCGAAAAGATGTGCCGGAACTCCTGCGCGGCCGCCATGCGACCCTGGCCATTCGTGTGACCCGGCACGAGCAGGCGCGAGAAGTCTGTCGGCGCTTCGGTTTGCCTGTCGTGTCCACGTCCGCCAATCCGGAGGGCCGCTCGCCCGCGCTGACGGCGCTGCGGGTCAGGCAGTACTTCGGCTCCGCGGTCGACTTTGTTTTGCCTGGACAGCTGGGTGGGGCTGCGGGTCCATCCGAGATCCGGGGCCTCGACGGCAGCGTTCTGCGGTGCTCCGGGCCATGAGCCTGGATCGCTATGCGGTCTTCGGCCATCCGGTTGCGCATAGCCTCTCTCCGCGCATTCATAGCTGGTTCGCCGAGCAGACCGGAGAGCGCATCGATTACCGCGCGTTCGAGGCGCCGCTCGATGATTTTGCCGGCACGCTGCGCGACTTCTTCGCCTCGGGAGGACGGGGCGCCAACGTCACCGTGCCTTTCAAGGGTGAAGCGAGCATGTTGGCCGATGAGCGCGATGCTCGGGTCGAACGCTCCGGCGCGGCTAATACTCTGCGCCGCGATGCAGATGGACGCATCCGCGCATTCAATACGGATGGCATCGGCCTGCTGAGGGATCTGGTACACAACCTCGGTGTGGATCTTGCGGGTCGCAGCGTCGTCCTGCTCGGAGCAGGGGGGGCAGCAGCAGGAGTGATCGAGCCTCTGCTCGAAGCTGGCCCTGCCTGCCTCATTATCGGCAACCGCACGCCGCGGCGTGCGCAGGAACTCGCACGTCGGTTCGCTGATCTCGGTCCGGTAGCGGCGGAGGCGCTGGCCGACCTGCCCGCCGCCGACGTCATCATCAATGCCACGGCGGCGAGTCTCGACGGGGGCCTGCCGGAGTTGGCGCCAGGGGTCGTGAAGTCGCAGACCTTCGCCTACGACATGGTGTACGCTGCGCGCCCGACACCGTTCCTCGCGCGCTGCCGGGAGCTCGGCGCGGCGCGCACTGCCGACGGACTCGGCATGCTCGTCGAGCAAGCCGCCGAGGCGTTCCTCATCTGGCGCGGTGTGCGGCCGGACACGGGCGGTGTCCTGACGCGACTGCGTGCATCCGTCGCGGAGGTTTGATGCCCATGAGCAACCCACTTCTCGAACCCTTGCGCCTTCCCGCTTTCGACCGCATTCGGCCCGAGCATCTGGCTCCGGCACTTGATCGGGTGCTTGCGGAGAACGAGCGGGTCATCGAAGCGGCGGCCTCCGCGCCCCCTGCCTGGGATCTGCTGGTCGAGCCGTTGGAAGCCGCCGGCGATCGTCTGGCTCGCGTGTGGAGTCCGATTGCGCACCTGCACAGCGTGCGCGACAGCGCGGAGTTGCGTTCGGCGTATGAAGCGGCGCTGCCGCGACTGTCCGAGTATCACTCGCGTTTCGGTCAGCACCAGGGTCTGTTCGAGGCATATCGGCGGCTCGCCGACAGTCCGGCCTTCGCCGGCTTCGAGCCGGCCCGCCGCGCCGCTGTGGAGCACGCCCTGCGCGATTTCAGGCTGTCGGGCATCGAACTTCCGGAGGCGGAACGCGAGCGTTTTCGCGCCATCAATCTGCGCCTTTCGGAACTGAGCAACCGCTTCTCCCAGCACGTGCTCGATGCTACCGACGCTTTCGAGTTGCCGATCGCAGAGGGGCGACTGGCCGGACTGCCGGAGGTAGACCGGCAGAAGGCTGTTCGCAATGGCGAAGAACGGGGCAAGGGCCAGCCCGTGATCACCCTCGACGGGCCGACCTACCAGGCGGTCATGATGCACGCGGAAGATCGGGAGCTGCGCCGGGAGGTCTACGGGGCCTGGACCACCCGTGCCTCGGATCAGGGCCCGAATGCCGGCCGCTTCGACAACGCGCCGCTGATGGAGGAGATCCTTGCCCTGCGCAAGGAGCAGGCGGAGCTGCTCGGCTACGGCAACTGGGCTGAGCGACAGCTCGCGGACCGCATGGCCGGGTCCGTTGCGGACGTGCTCGCGTTCCTGCGCGATCTCGCGGCCCGCGCCCGGCCTCAGGCACAGCGCGAGTACGCTGAGCTGGAGGCCTTTGCGCGCGAAGAGCTCGCCCTCGAGCGGCTCGAGCCCTGGGACGTCGGCTTCGCGTCGGAGCGCTTGCGCCAGGCGCGGTATGCGATCTCTCAGGAGGCTCTGCGCCCCTATTTCCCTGTTGACCGGGTGGTATCCGGGCTGTTCGACATCGTCGGGCGGCTGTTCGGCATCCGTGTCACCGAAGTCTCGGGCTGGGCGACCTGGAATCCGAACGTGCGGACCTTCGAGATTCGCAGCGACGGCTCGGATGGCACACTGATCGGGCGCTTCTACCTTGATCTCTACGCTCGCCGTCACAAGCAGGGCGGAGCCTGGATGGACAGTTTCGTCGGTCGTCGGCGGACCCCCGGTGGCAGCCAGGTGCCGGTGGCGTACCTCACCTGCAATTTCGGCGGCCCGGGTCCCGAACGGCCCGCTCTCCTCACCCACGATGAGGTCACCACCCTGTTCCATGAATTCGGCCATGGGCTGCACCACATGCTGACCGGGGTCGAGGTGGCCTCGGTAGCCGGCATCAACGGCGTGCCTTGGGATGCGGTGGAGCTGCCGAGCCAGTTCCTGGAAAACTGGTGCTGGCATCCGGAATCCCTGGCGCTGATCTCCGGCCACTATGAGACCGGGGAAGCCCTGCCGCAGGCGATGCTCGAGCGCCTGCTCGCCGCCCGCAACTTTCAGTCCGCCATGGCCATGGTCCGGCAGATCGAGTTCGGGCTGTTCGATTTCCGCCTCCATCACGAGTACCAGCCCGGGGATGCAAGCCAGGTGCGCCGCATCATCGAGGAAGTCCGCGACGAGGTGGCGGTAGTCCGGCCGCCGGCGAGCAACCGCTTCGAGAACAGCTTCGGCCACATCTTCTCCGGTGGCTATGCGGCCGGTTACTACAGCTACCTTTGGGCCGAAGTCCTGTCCGCGGATGCCTTTTCCCGGTTCGAGGAGGAAGGCATCTTCGCCGCCGAAGCCGGCGCCGACTTTCTTCATGAAGTACTTCAGCGGGGTGGCAGTGAGCCGCCAGCGACCCTGTTTCGTCGCTTCCGGGGTCGGGATCCGGACGTCGCGGCGCTGTTGCGCCACAGCGGCATCAATGGCGAGGCGGCCGAGCAGTGAGCGTCCCGACGCAAAAGCGTTTCATTGCCGGCGCGGTCTGCCCCCGCTGTGGCGCGCAGGATCGGATTCGTGTGTTCATGGAAGGTGAGCGTACCTTGCGCGAGTGCATCGTCTGCGACTTTGAGGACGAGCTTTCGGATGCGGGCAGTGACGTACTGCCGAAGGGTCGCCTCGACGGCCCCCGCCGGCCACCGGCTGCATCTGCTGCGAAACCCATGACGTTTCACCCTCCGAAGCGCAGAAAGTCATCTGACGCCTGAGCGATTCGGCCGACAGTCACATCGCAGGCGTTCCGGTGCCTGCATTCTGCGCTTCGAGCTGTCAGATCAATTGAGTTCTCCGCGCTGGTTGCTATAATCTTGATCGCACCGGAAAACCGGGATTTCCCTCCTCGACGGGCTCAGGCTCGCGAAGGAATATCCAGGTCAGCGCGGGATAACTGGCAGTACCCGGGCGGCACTTCCAGTCGGTTCGTGACGTTTCAGACGAGCACGAATCCCACGGCTCCCTGCAATCGCGGTCCGTTGCCCATCTTGATTTGCTAGCTCAGGTCGCACGGGCGACCGCCGCCGAGGGCGGCAACAATGTGCGCACGCCTAGCACGCGGGTGAGGCGCACAATGCGGTTTGTTGTCCAGACCCGAGGTCCCGTTCGGTGCGCATGGCACGACTCGGAGGCTCGGGCCAGAACGGAGTCGTCCAGCCATGACTTTCCCTTTCCGGCACTCGCTGATCGGGTCCGCACTCGCCGGCGCAGCGCTGTTTGCAATGCCCGCAGCAGCATCCACGGTACGCTGGAACATGACGCCGGGCGTCACCGAGATCAGCCGCGCCGTCTACGACCTGCACATGCTGATCTTCTGGATCTGCGTCGCGATCGGCGTAGTCGTGTTCGGCGCTATGCTGATATCCATCGTCCTCCACCGTAAGTCCCGGGGCGTAACGCCGGCGACCTTCCACGAAAGCACGAAGTTGGAAATCGTCTGGACCCTGATTCCTCTCGGCATCCTCATCGGCATGGCGGTCCCGGCCACTAACGTTCTCGTGCAGATGTACGACACCGGCGGTGAGGACATGGTGGTCGAGGTGCGGGGTTATCAGTGGCGCTGGGAATACAAGTACCTCGACGACGATCTCAACGAGCGCTTGAGCTTCTTCTCGAATCTCTCCACGCCTCGTGATCAGATCCTCGGACAGGCGGAGAAAGGCGAGCACTATCTGCTCGAAGTGGACAATCCGCTGGTTATTCCCATCAACCGTAAAGTCCGCTTCCTGCTCACATCCAACGACGTGATCCACGCTTGGTGGGTCCCGGATTTTGCTCTGAAGCGCGATGCCATTCCCGGATTCATCAACGACATTTGGACCATCGTCGATGAGCCGGGCATCTACCGTGGTCAGTGTGCGGAGCTCTGTGGCATCGACCATGGCTTCATGCCGATCGTCGTGCATGCGCTGCCTGAGGATGAATTCGATGCCTGGTACGCGGAGCAGCTCGAGCTGGCTCGCGCCGACGGCGAGAGGTTGGAGGAGGAAATCGCCCACGAATGGTCGGGCGAGGAGCTGTTTGCGCGCGGTGAGGGCGTCTATGCCACCCACTGTGTCGGCTGTCATCAGGCCGACGGCCAGGGCGTGCCCCCTGCCTTTCCGGCGCTCGCCGGAAGTGCTCTGGTGACGGGAGATCTAGAGGCTCACATGGACGTGGTTTATCACGGGCGGCCCGGTACGGCCATGCAGGCATTCGGACCGGTACTCGATCCGGTCGACATGGCGTCGGTAATTCACTTCCAGCGCAAGGCCTTTGGCCATGCAAACGGAGAGTTGGTCGAGCCGATCGACGTCATCCGCTTTGCCGAGACCCAGTGATCCGCCAGCCCAGGAGTAGCAGCAGATGAGTGCCGTCATCGACGCCCACCACGACGACCACGACCACGGGCCGGCCAAAGGCATAACCCGCTGGCTTTACACCACGAACCACAAGGACATCGGTTCGATGTATCTGTGGTTCAGTTTCATCATGTTCCTGGCCGGGGGCGTCATGGCGCTGGTGATCCGCGCCGAACTGTTCCAGCCGGGGCAGTCCTTCGTGGATCCGCATTTCTTCAACCAGATGACCACGATGCACGGCCTGGTCATGGTGTTCGGCGCCATCATGCCGGCCTTCGTCGGTCTCGCGAACTGGATGTTGCCGATGATGGTCGGTGCGCCGGACATGGCGTTGCCGCGCATGAATAACCTGTCGTTCTGGATCCTGCCGTTCGCATCGGCACTGCTCATCTCGACCCTGTTCATGGAGGGCGGCGGCCCCGACTTCGGCTGGACGCTTTATGCGCCCTTGTCGACCACCTACGGGCCGCCATCGACCACCTTTGTGATCTTCGCGATTCACCTGCTCGGCGCGTCGTCCATCATGGGTGCGATCAACATCATCGCCACCATCCTCAATATGCGCGCTCCCGGCATGACGCTGATGAAAATGCCGATGTTCGTCTGGACCTGGCTGATCACGGCCTACCTGCTGATCGCCGTCATGCCGGTGCTCGCGGGTGCGGTCACGATGATGCTGTTCGACATCCATTTCGGCACCAGCTTCTTCGATGCGGCCGGCGGCGGGGACCCGGTGCTGTTCCAGCACATCTTCTGGTTCTTCGGTCATCCCGAGGTCTACATCATGATCCTGCCGGCGTTCGGCATCGTGTCGCACGTGATACCGGCGTTTTCGCGCAAGAAGCTGTTCGGCTACGACTCCATGGTCTACGCCACTTCTTCGATTGCTTTCCTGTCCTTCATCGTCTGGGCGCACCACATGTTCACGGTGGGTATGCCGCTGGCCGGCCAGCTGTTCTTCATGTACGCCACGATGCTGATCGCAGTCCCGACCGGCGTGAAAGTATTCAACTGGATCAGCACCATGTGGCAGGGCGCCATGACGTTTGAGACGCCGATGCTGTTCGCTCTTGCGTTCGTGTTCCTTTTTACGGTTGGTGGCTTCTCCGGCGTCATGCTGGCCATTGCGCCGGCTGACTATCAGTACCACGACACCTATTTCGTGGTGGCCCACTTCCATTACGTCTTGGTATCCGGCGCGCTGTTCTCGATCTTCTGTGCCGTCTACTTCTGGCTGCCGAAGTGGACCGGACACATGTATTCGGAAGCGCTCGGAAAGGTGCACTTCTGGCTGTCGTTCATCGGCGTGAACATCGCGTTTTTCCCGATGCACTTTTCCGGTCTCGCCGGCATGCCGCGACGCATCCCTGATTACGCACTGCAGTTCGCCAACTTCAACGCTTGGTCAACGGTGGGGGCGTTCATTTTCGGTCTGTCCCAGCTCCTGTTCCTCTATGTGGTCATCCAGAGCATTCGCGGTGGCCAGAAGGCGACGGCGCAGGTTTGGGACGGCGCGGAAGGGCTCGAGTGGACCGTGCCCTCGCCGGCGCCTTATCACACCTTCAGCACCCCGCCGCAGCTGAAGTGAGTCCAGTCACGCGCAACGAGGAGGTCGCGCCATGAGCGAGTCCGAGATCAGCAGCCGGCAGGCGGAAGCCGCCGCTAAAACCCGCCGTACCGTGGCCAAGCTCGGCCTCGGAATTGTTGGGATGTTCGCATTCGCGTTCGCCCTCGTTCCGATCTATGAAGTGATTTGTGAGGTCACGGGGCTGAACGGCAAGACGGCGGGCCAGTATCAGTATGTCGAAGGAGATCTCGTCGCGGACGAATCGCGCGAGATTCACGTGCGCTTCATCACTAACGTCAACGCCGGCATGTCTTGGGATTTTGGCGCGGACATCGGTGGTATACGGGTCACGCCAGGCGGCATGCACGAGGCCGTCTTCCGTGCCCACAATCCCACCGATAAGGTCATGGTGGCGCAGACCATACCTTCGGTGGCGCCCGGCCGCGCGGCGACTTTCTTCCATAAGACGCAATGCTTCTGCTTCGAGCAGCAGGTACTCATGCCCGGTGAATCGGTCGAGATGCCGATGCGTTTCATCGTCGACCGGGACATTCCGGAGTCGGTCACGACGATCTCGCTTTCCTACACGATGTTCGACATCACAGAGCAGGTGCGCAGCGTCCACGGAAGTCTGGTCAGCGCCGCCGGCATCTGATGTAGACCGCCGCGTGCCGGCAGCAACGGAGAACGACGGGGATGGCACAGCAACAAGTAGACGGGCACGAAATCTATTACGTGCCGAGCCAGAGCAAGGTGCCCGTATGGCTGGCGTTCGGTCTTGGCGTCATGCTCTACGGTGTGGCGAGCTGGATGAACTCGCTGCAAACGGGCCAGCACGGCCACGAAATCATGATGCTCGTTGGCTTCCTCATTGTGGCAATCGCACTCTACAAGTGGTTTGCCGCAGTGATCGTCGAAAACCATGCGGGACTGAACAGTAGCCAAGTCAAGCGTTCCTACGTTTGGGGCATGGGCTGGTTCATCTTCTCGGAAGTGATGTTCTTTGCCGCGTTCTTCGGGGCCCTGTTCTATATTCGTTTTTTCGCGTTGACTTGGCTCGGTGGCGGTGGCGAAAAGGCCATAACCGGTGAGTACCTGTGGCCGGACTTCTCACCTGACTGGGCGACAGGCGCCGTCAATCCGCATCCGCAGTTCGCCGGGCCGGACGGTACTTTCGCCGCCCCCTCGCTGACCAACTGGGGTGCCTACCTGCCCTTTTACAATACGGTGATTCTGCTGTCGTCGAGCGTGACGATTCACGTTGCCCACACAGCGCTCAAGGAAGGCAATCGCAGAAAGCTGATCTTGTGGCTCGGCATCACCATTGCGCTGGCCTTCCTCTTCATGGGGCTGCAGATCGAGGAGTACGTCCAGGCGTACCGCGATCTGGGTCTGACGATGGATTCCGGTATCTACGGTTCTACCTTCTTCCTGCTCACCGGCTTCCACGGTTTCCACGTTGCTCTCGGCACGTTCATGCTGATCATCATGCTGGCGCGCTGCCTGAAGGGTCACTTCACCAAAGAGGACCATTTCGGCTTCGAAGCGACGGCCTGGTACTGGCACTTCGTGGATGTCGTCTGGCTCGCTTTATTCCTGTTCGTTTACGTCTTCTGACTTCAGGTCATCTCAGCGCGCGTGCCAGGGCGCATCCAGGCCGAGATCGCCGGTGGAGAGCCCGTAGAACACCAGGCCGAGGAGAGTCGCAGCAAGGCAGACCCGGGTGCCGAGCGCGTAAAGCACGCGCTTGCGATCGCTGTCCTGATCCTTGAACAGAAACACGAGCCCGCTGGAGAGAGAGAACAGCACTGCGACAAAAAGGATGACGATCAGCGTTTTGAGAAGCATTCAGGAGGTCCTGTCTCGGCGCCCGCGACGGACGCTGTGAGTATAACCCATCGTGGCCTCCTGCCTGGACGGGCGTGGAGATCAGCATGACGATCGCCAATCGCTTCGGTGCGCGTTTCCGCCCGTCGTGGCGCCTCAGTGCCTTCGTCCTCGTGTTTCTGCCCCTGGTGGGGGCGCTTGGAACCTGGCAGTGGCGCAAGGCAGACGAAGCCCTCAGATTCGAGGCTCACGTCGAAGAGATGGGGGCCTCGCAACCGCAACCATTGGCGGAATTGGTGCGCCAAGGGACAGACGGCGATCTGCGGCCGGTGACCGTGCAAGGCCGTTTCCTGGCGGATGCGCCGGTATGGCGTGACAATCGCACGCACCAGGGCCGAGTCGGTTACGAGCTACTCGTCCCCTTTGTCGATGAAGCCATAAACGAAGGTCAGGTGTTGGTCAATCTGGGCTGGGTACAGGCTGGGTTCGACCGCAGCATGCTGCCGGAGGTCTTGCTGCCGGCTTCGCGCGTCGAGATCACGGGTCGCCTCGCGCCTTCGCGGCCACCGCCGGCTGTCTTCGGTGAGGTGGTGGAGCGCCTCGACGACGGCATTCGCGTGCAGCGGGTCGAGATTGAAGAGATCGAACGCGCGTTGGGGCTGCGGCTGTATGCTCGGATCCTGGTGGCGGACCCGGGCGAGCCCGGCGTCCAGACCTGGAATTTCCGCCCGGCTCGACTCAGTTCGGATCGGCACCGAGGCTACGCGATTCAGTGGTTCGGGCTCGCGTTGGTACTGGTTATAGGCTGGTGCGCAGCCTCGCTGCGGCGCCGGCGGGCATGACGGAGACCGGGACGATGGCGATTGCAGGCGAAGATCAAAAAGAGAAGAAGTCACTGCCGGCGTCGCTGGTTCGGCGCAACCGGATCTTTCTGGTCGTCCTGGTGGCGTTGTCGCTGTTGCCCCTGGCTGCCGCCGTCGTGCTCTATTATGGAACCCCGGGCATGATAGCCGGCGCCCAGACCAATCGGGGCTGGTTGCTCGATCCACCTGTGGATCTCGAGACTCTGGCCTTGCGGCAGGCGGATGGTGAGATACTGGTGCCGGGTGAACGTCGGCGCTGGCGACTGTTGGTGTTTCCCGGAGCAGGTTGCGACGACGCCTGTCTCGATACCATCGAACTCGCGCGGCAGGTCCATATTCTGCTTGGTCGCGACGAGGACCGCGTCCTGCGACTGGCTGTGCTGGAGCCAGGCGCCCCGGCATCTCTGCGTGGCGCGCTGCAGCGGCGCCTGCCGGAGATGGAGCTCGTGCGGGCCGAGTCGCCGGTACTCGCGGATACCCTGGCGGGTCGGGCACTGCGGGGACGCGAGCTGCCTGCCGGCTTCGCCGACAACGTCGAGACGGGTGTGCTGACGGTGGATCCGCTCGGCAATGTCATTCTCTACCACGGGCTTGATCAGATCGGCTCGGATCTGCTCGCCGACCTCAAGCAGCTGCTGCGGCTGTCCAACATCGGCTGAGTCCGGGAGAAGGAGAACATCGTGATACGCGATCGTAGACCGGGCTACCGCTTTGCTGTGGGGGCGCTTGCGCTCTGTTTCGTGGTGGTGATCCTCGGTGCCTGGACTCGCCTCGTTGACGCCGGCCTGGGCTGTCCGGACTGGCCGGGTTGTTACGGTTTCGCCGGCATCCCGATGAGCAGCGAGCGCATCGAGATCGCCGAGATGCGCTTTCCGGATGCGCCTGTCGAAGTGGACAAAGCGTGGCCGGAAATGGTCCACCGCTACTTTGCGGGTACCCTTGGCCTGGTCATTCTCGGCCTCGCCATCTTCGCGTGGCGTCGGCGCAACGATCCCGAGCAGCCGGTGAAGCTGCCCTTCGTTCTGCTCGCGGTGGTCATCGTGCAGGCCGCGTTCGGGGCCTGGACGGTGACCCTGAAGCTCTGGCCGCAGGTGGTCGTCGCCCACCTTCTAGGCGGCTTTCTGACCCTGTCCCTGTTGTGGCTGCTCTGTCTCCGCCTCGGTTGGCGCCGTGAGCCTGCCGTGGGCGAAATCCGGAACTTCATGCTCCGCCTGCGGCCCTGGGCCATTGCCGGCATCGTCCTGTTGGTGGTGCAGATTGCCCTCGGTGGCTGGGTGAGTGCCAACTACGCCGCCCTGGCTTGTCCTGACTTTCCTACCTGCCAGGGTAGATGGTGGCCGGATGCGGACTTCGCCCATGGCTTCAATCTATTCCAGGAGGTGGGTCCGAATTATCTGGGCGGTCTCATGTACAGCGAGGGCCGGATCGCCATTCATCTGGTGCATCGCATTGGCGCGATCGTCGTCGCTCTGATCCTCGGCGTACTGGCCTACCGCCTATGGCGAGCGCCTGCGGCTTGGCAGCTCAGTGGCCTGGGCATTACCCTGGCTGCGGTTTTGGTATTGCAGCTCCTGCTCGGCGTCGCAAATGTGGTGTTCAGTCTGCCCCTGCTGGTGGCAACGGCACACAATGCGGTGGCTGCAGTGTTGCTGCTGGTGATGGTGTCCGTAAACTATCGCCTCCGCGCGATCACCGGGAAGGTTGCATGAGTCAGACCACGTTGTCGGAAGCCCCGCCCGTCGGAGCCACCTGGCGCGACTATTACCAGATGTGCAAGCCGCGGGTGGTGATGCTGATGCTGCTGTGTGCAGTGGTCGGCGCCTTCCTTGCCACTCCGGGCCTGCCGCCGTTGGCGCCGGTGCTGTTCGGCATTCTCGGCATTGCGTTGGTGGCCGGCTCTGCAGCGGCTGTCAATCACATCGCCGATGCCACCATTGATGCGCGCATGGCCCGCACGCGCAATCGACCGGTTGCGACCGGGCGGGTCAGTCAGGGCCGCGGCATCCTCTTCGCCGCGGTCACCGGGATTCTCGGCATGGCGATCCTCGTGGTTTTCGTGAATCCGCTCACTGCCTGGCTCAACCTGGCTTCCTGGGTGGGTTATGGCCTCGTCTACACACTGTGGCTGAAACGCGCTACGCCCCAGAACATCGTCATCGGTGGCCTGTTCGGTGCGGCGCCGCCGTTGTTCGGTTGGACCGCAGTGACGGGAACCATCGAGCCCGGTGCCTTATTGCTCGTGCTCATCATCTTCGCCTGGACACCGCCTCACTTCTGGGCATTGGCCATCGAGCGCAAAGACGAGTACGCCACTATAGACATGCCCATGCTGCCAGTGACCCACGGTGAGCAGTACACGAAGTGGCACATCCTGTTCTACACCCTGATTCTGGTGGCCATCACTCTGATGCCGTTCGCGATCGGCATGAGCGGCCTTCTTTACCTGGCGGCGGCGATCGCCCTCGGTGCCGGATTCCTCTATTGGGCAGTAGTGCTGCTGCGGGGTCGCAATCCACGCGCCCCGATGGAGACCTTCCGCTACTCGATTCTCTATCTCATGCTGCTGTTCGTATTCCTCCTCATCGACCACTTCCTGTATCCGGAACTGGTCGGGGCGAGCTGGCCGGCCGCAGCCGGAGCTGGCTGATGTCCATTGGCGTCCGCAACACCCTGATCGGCTGCGCGCTGTTCATGGCGCTCGTGCTCGGTCTGTTCGTCCATAGCATCGTGCGCTCACCGGGGCTCAGCGACGACCAGTTGCGTGAGGATTACGGCACCGTGGTCCTGCCGCAACCGCGCGCACCATCGGCGTTCAGCCTGATTCGTCACGATGGCGAGACGTTTACCGAAGCGGACCTCCGCGGGCGCTGGACGTTCGCCTACTTCGGCTTCACCCACTGTCCCGACATCTGCCCGGTGACCCTGGCGGTGCTGGCGGAGGCACGCAGGCAGCTGGCTGAAGCGAATGGTCGAGAACCGTTCGACGTCGTCTTGTTCACGGTAGATCCTGAGCGGGACACGCCGGAGGTTCTCGCGAATTTCGTCCGCTATTTCGATTCGGACTTCGCGGGCGCTACTGGCGAACAGGTGCAGATTGCAAGCCTGGCGCGGGAAGTCAGCGTGGCTTTCGCCAAGGTTCCCTCCGCAGACGATCCCGATGGCTATGTGGTTGATCACACCGGCAATATCGTGATCTTCAATCCCCGCGGTCACTATCACGGCTACATCAGGCTGCCACACACTCCAGAGCGGGTCCTGACGGCCTACCGTACGTTGGCCGACCGCTTCTGAGGCAACCGACCGCAGTTGCACCTGTTACACACGGGCGACCATACTCCAGCGCAATACGCAGGGGGATTGATCGTGTCGCATGCAGCCGAGTCTTCCGACGCCGAGCCTGAACAAGGACTGTTGAGTGCGTATCGGAACACGCGCCTTCGCAGCTGCGCCCTGGTGGAGCCGTTGGAAGTCGAGGATCTCGGGATCCAGCCCATGCCCGATGCCAGTCCGCCGAAGTGGCACCTGGCGCACACCACGTGGTTCTTCGAGACTTTTCTGCTGAAGCCTTTCCTTCCCGGCTACCGTTCCATCGACGATCGTTACGAATACCTCTTCAACTCCTACTACAACAGCATCGGCGTTCAATTCCCGCGCGCCCGTCGTGGTCACCTTTCTCGGCCCACGGCAGCGGAGGTGATGACCTATCGGCAGCACGTGGACGACGCCATGGGGCGCCTTATTGCTCATGGTGGGGATGACGAGCTGCTTCGCCGCAGCATGCTTGGCATCAATCATGAGGAGCAGCATCAGGAGCTGCTCGTTACCGATCTCAAGTACGCCTTCGGCCACAACCCGCTGCAGCCGGTACATCCTCTGGCGTCTGGGAAGAAGCGCGACCGCAAGCCCGCTGGCCCGTTGACGTTCAGCGAGCGCGTAGGCGGTCTCGTCGAGATCGGTCGCGATGCGGATCGTGGCGACACCCGCTTGCGCTTCGCTTTCGACAACGAGACGCCTCGACATCGGGTCTGGCTGCAACCCTACCGATTGGCGGACCGCTGCGTGACGAACGGCGAGTGGCTCGCCTTCATGGCGGATGGCGGTTACGAACGTCCGGAGCTCTGGCTTGCGGATGGCTGGACCTGGCTCGAAGGCAGGCGCAGCGAACGCCCCGCGGCGCCGCTTTACTGGTTTCAGCGCGACGGTCGCTGGTGGACCTACGCCCTCGCCGGTGCGATGGAGGTCGACCCCGAGCTGCCCGTGTGTCATGTCAGCGGTTACGAGGCCGATGCCTACGCCCGCTGGGCCGGGTGCCGCCTGCCTACCGAGGCCGAATGGGAGGCGGCTGCAGCTGATTCCGGAAGCGGGGGCGCGTTTCTCGAGGACGGGACGCTGCACCCGGTGGCGCCGGCACCAGGCGCGTTGGCAGCACTCCACGGCAATCTCTGGGAGTGGACGTCGAGTGCCTACGCGCCGTACCCCGGCTATCGTCCGCCTGCTGGCGCCCTCGGAGAGTACAACGGCAAGTTCATGGCGAATCAGCTCGTGCTGCGGGGCGGTTCCTGTGCGACGCCTCGGGCCCATCTCCGCAGCAGCTATCGCAATTTCTTCTATCCCCCGGACTGCTGGCAGTTTACCGGCGTCCGACTGGCACAGGATGTGTGAGCCCTTGCTAAGCGTGAACAGATCGCCCAAAGATGAAGAGCAGGAAGGTCGGGTCTCGCTCCACGACCTGAAGCCGCAGTTGGCCGACATGCGCGAGGAGGTCCTGGCCGGATTGGCGGCACAGCCCCGTCGCATCGCGCCGAAGTACTTTTACGACAAGCGTGGCTCGGAGCTGTTCGACGCGATCACCCGACTACCGGAGTACTACCCGACGCGTACGGAGGTCGGCATTCTCGAGAGCCGGCTCGACGCCATTGCCGGAATGCTCGGCCGCGGCAATGTCCTGCTCGAGTACGGTAGCGGCTCGAGTCGCAAGATCCGTCTGTTGCTCGAATCACTGCGGCCGTTGGCCTACCTGCCCGTGGACATATCCCGGGAGCATCTGCTCGGTGCGGCTGAGGCCTTGGCGGTCGACTACACCTGGCTGGAGATTCACGCCATCTGCGCCGATTACGCGGATGGACTTGAATTGCCCTGGCGGCCTCCGCCGCGGGCCGGGGTCGACGTGCCCATCACCGCATTCTTTCCCGGGTCCAGCATCGGTAATTTCGAACGCCCTGCCGCCGCTCGCTTTCTGGCCGGGGTGCGGCGGACGCTGGGCCGCAATGGTCAGCTTCTTGTCGGCGTCGACCGGCGCAAGGAGACTGCCGCGCTCGAGGCTGCGTACAACGACTCTGAAGGGGTTACCGCTGCGTTCAACCGCAATGTTCTGGTGCACCTCAACCGGGCGCTCGCGGGCGATATCGATGTCGATGCGTTTGCCCACCGCGCGCACTACGACGAGCGCGAAGGACGCATCGAGATGCACCTCGTCGCGCAGCGGGCCGTGTCCTTCACGTTGGGCGGGGAAAGTTTCGATGTCGAGGCAGGCGAAAGCATCCACACCGAAAATTCCTACAAGTACGCGCCGGAGGAGTTCCGCGAACTTGCTGCGGGTGTCGGGTTCGACTCCGTGGCGGAGTGGAGCGACCCACAAGCGCAGCTCTCCGTCTTCCTGCTGCGGGCGCAGTAGCGCGGTCAGCTTCCGGCGCTGGGGTTGGCCGTCAACGCGGGGGATAAGGGCAAGCCCTCGCGCAGCCTCCAGTCCAGGATGCGCGCCATTTCCTGTGGCGGTTTGCGCGGCACGTCGAGACGGGCAAGCCAGAACCGCAGGGCGGCCAGCAGCGTCATGACCGGCCACATCCAGCATTCCTCGCGGCTCAGCGGTCGCAGGCGCGCATAGCCACGCAGCAAGCCCTGCAGGCGGTCACCGTCGAAACGTCCGTCGACCCGGGAACACCAGTCGTTGGCGACCACCGCCAAGTCGAACAGCAGTGGCGCACGCGCGGTATGGTGGAAGTCGATGACCGCGCGCAGTCCCGTCTCGTCGAACAGGGCGTTGTCCCGAAACAGATCGCCGTGGACGAGACCGGCGGGCAGGCCTGCCCACTCCGGGCGCCTGGTTGCTGCCTCCAAAACGTTCAGCGCATCCGCCAGTCGCTGCTTGCCGAGGGCTCCGAGGCGTGGTGCGTGCAACCCGGCGCGCTCGGCGAGCCAGGCTTCATCGCGAGGGTGATCCGGACCGGAAACCCCGATCGTCACCCGGTGCATCCGCGCCAGGAAGCGGCCGATGGCCGCACACTGGTCGACTCGCGGTCGATGGGGGTGGCTGCCGGGAAAGCGTGGCGCGATCAGGGCCGGTGCCCCGGCGATCTGTCCGCTGCGCGCGCCGCTGCGGTGGCGCAGCGGTACCGGAACCGGAAGGCCCGCGGCGTCGAGCCGGACAAGTGTCGTCAGCATCACCGACGGGAAGTCGCCTGCGCCAAGAGTAAGCACCCACTCTCTGCGTTCGCCCCTGCGCTCGGTACTGAGGAAGTAGTTGCTGTTCTCGATGCCTTCGGCAGTGGGCTCCACGGCCAGGAGTTTGCCAAGGTTCCAGGCCCTGCAGGCAGCGATTGCGTCCTCCTCGCGCAGCTCGATGAAGACCGCCATGGTCAGGCCGGCTTCAGAATTCGACCAGAATCCACTTGGGGATCAGCATGTCCGCCTGTTCGAGATTGCCGTATCCTCGCGTAGGGTCCGCCGGAGCAAGGTAGTACGGACGCCCGACTGCGGGGACAACCCGGATCATTCTCAGAATGCCGTTCTGACGGTACTCGTAAACGGTGCGTTCGCGGCCCTCGATGATGGTCACGTCCTGGCCGCGGGAGGTGATCACCGCATCCCGCGCGAATGCGCCGGGCGTGGCCTGGATCAGGGCGAAAGCGATCGCCGCGACCATGAGCGCGCGGAGGCAGTGCGGGGCGTGGGCCAAGATGACCTCTCTGGGGCGCTGCGGTCGCCTTCGGACCGCGCTGCCACCGGTAGCTGACAGACAACGGGATATGGTGGCTGAATCCATGGCGGACGACAAACCGCTCATCCTCGTCGACGGGTCCTCGTACCTGTTTCGTGCCTTTCACGCTCTGCCGCCGTTGACCACTTCGGACGGGCGCCCCACCGGGGCGGTGAAGGGCGTGATCGGCATGCTGCGCAAGCTCTGCGCTGATCGTCCTGACAGCACGGTTGCGGTCATCTTCGATCCGCCCGGGGATACCTTCCGCAACGAGCTGTACGCGGACTACAAGGCCAACCGGACGGAGATGCCGGAAGATCTGCGCGTCCAGATCCAGCCCATCCACGACCTCATCGAGGCCATGGGGCTGCCGCTGATCGTTGAACCTGGCGTGGAGGCCGACGACGTCATCGGCACGCTGGCGCGGGCTGCGGAAGCGCGCGGCGAAAAGGTGCTGATCTCCACTGGCGACAAGGACATGGCGCAACTGGTGAGCGAGCGCATCACCCTGGTCAACACCATGACCGACACCGTGCTCGACGCGCCCGCGGTCGCAGAGAAGTTCGGGGTCTCGCCGGAGCTGATCATCGATCTGCTGGCGCTTGCCGGCGATACGGTCGACAACATCCCCGGCGTCGAGAAGGTCGGACCCAAGACGGCCGCGAAGTGGCTCAATGAGCACGGCGACCTCGATGCACTCATGGCTGCCGCGGACACGGTGAAGGGCAAGCTCGGGGAGAATCTGCGTTCCGCGCTGGATCAGCTCCCACTCTACCGCGAGCTGGCCACCATTCGCTGTGACGTGGAGCTGGACTTCGAACCGGCGGATCTGGCGGTCCGCGAACCGGACCAGGAGCGCCTGCTCGGCCTGTATCGCGAGCTGGAGTTCAAGGGCTGGATCAGTGAGGCCAGCGATGCTCTCGAGGCGGACGGCATCGACGATGCGGCAGCGCCGGAGCGGGACTATGCGACCGTGCTCTCGCAGCAGGACTTCGATGCCTGGGTCGAAGCACTGCGCGCTGCCGGGCGTTTCGCCTTCGATACCGAGACGACGAGTCTCGACTACATGCGGGCAGAGCTGGTGGGCGTGTCGTTCGCGGTGTCACCCGGCAGCGCCGCCTATGTCCCGTTCGGCCACCGGTATGTTGGCGCGCCGGAGCAGCTCGACCGCGAGCAGGTGCTCGCAGCACTGAAGCCGCTGCTCGAGGATCCGAAGGTCGAGAAGATCGGCCAGAACCTGAAATACGACATGAGCGTGCTGGCCCAGGCGGGAATCCACCTTGCCGGAGCGCGCTTCGACACCATGCTCGAATCCTACGTCCTCGATAGCGTCGGCACGCGGCACAACATGGACGACATGGCGCTGAAGTTCCTCGGGCGTACCACCACGTCCTTCAGCGACGTGGCGGGCAAGGGTGCCAAACAGCTCACGTTCGACCAGGTCGGCCTGGACCAGGCCGGCCCCTACGCTGCGGAGGACGCGGACGTGGCGCTGCAGCTCCACGGACTGCTGTGGCCGCGTCTCGAGGCGGAGCCCTCATTGCAGCGGGTGTTCGAGGAGATCGAGATGCCGCTGGTGCCGATCCTGTCGCGGATCGAGCGCAACGGCACGCTGGTGGATGCCGCCCTGCTGCAGCAGCAGAGCGGCGAGCTCGCCCGGCGCATGGAGGAGCTCGAGGCCCGCGCCCATGAGGAGGCCGGGCGCAAGTTCAACCTGGGTTCCACCCGTCAGCTCCAGGAGATTCTGTACGCGGAGCTGGGCCTGCCGGTGATTCGCAAGACCCCGGGCGGAGCGCCGTCCACGGCCGAACCGGTCCTTGCCGAACTCGCGCACGACTACGCGCTGCCGCGGATCATCATGGACTACCGCAGCCTGGCCAAGCTCAAGTCCACCTACACGGACACGCTGCCGCGGCAGATCAATCCCGACACGGGGCGCATCCACACCTCATACCATCAGGCGGTGACCGCCACCGGGCGCCTCTCGTCGTCGGAGCCCAACCTTCAGAACATTCCCATCCGCAGCGCGGAGGGCCGCCGGATCCGCCAAGCCTTCGTCGCGCCTGAAGGGCGTGTGCTGCTGGCGGCGGACTACTCGCAGATCGAGCTGCGAATCATGGCTCACCTGTCCGCCGATGAGGGCCTGCTCGCCGCCTTCGAAGCGGGACTGGACGTGCACCGAGCCACGGCCGCCGAGGTGTTCGGGGTTGAGCTCGATGCAGTCAGCGACGAGCAGCGTCGCAACGCCAAAGCCATCAACTTCGGATTGATCTACGGCATGTCCGCGTTCGGGCTGGCCCGTCAGCTCGGCCTGCCGCGCGGGGAGGCGCAGGACTACATCGACCGCTACTTCGAGCGCTATCCGGGGGTGCGCGACTACATGGACCGGACCCGCAGTCAGGCCAGGGAGCAGGGCTACGTGGAGACCCTGTTCGGACGGCGTCTCTACCTGCCGGAGATCCGGGTCCAGAATCAGCAGCGTCGGCAAGCGGCCGAGCGCACTGCCATCAATGCCCCCATGCAGGGCAGCGCCGCGGACATCATCAAGCGGGCCATGATCGAGGTTGACCGCTGGCTGCAGGAAGCGGCCCCGGATGCGCTCATGATCATGCAGGTGCACGACGAACTGGTTTTCGAGGTCGCGAAGGACGCCGCGGACAAACTCGCCGAAGCTGTGACCGAACGCATGCAGGCGGCAGCGGAGCTGGCGGTACCGTTGCTGGTGGAGGTGGGCATCGGTCAGAGTTGGGACGAGGCCCATTGAGCGGCTGCGGCGGGAACTTTCACCTGCCGGCGCAGTCCTAATCTATGCCGGACGGATCATTGCCCCTTCCCATCCCCGATATCCCCAATGATCCGATCAGACGTCACCCCCCGAGACGTCTCCGGCCGCCCCGGTCCCGCCCCCCCGCGGGACCGGGGCACCCCCTTCCCCACGTTCCGAAACCGTATTCAGGTCCAGCCAGGACCGAAGCAGAGTGAGCGCTTCCTCACTGCCTTGGCCTCGCAAAGCGCTGAATAGAATCACTAAGGTTTGCGGCATGTCGGCGAGATGACGGCGCGCCTGCTGAAGCGCTGCGCTGGCGGCGCCGAAGCCTAGCTTGTCCGCCTTGTTCAGCAGGACGAGGAGCGGCATGTCCGCCGCTCGTGCCCACGCGATCATCTGCTCGTCGAACGGCTGGAACGGGTGCCGGATGTCCATCACCAGCACCACGCCCGCCAGCGAGCGGCGACTCGCCAGGTAACCTTCGACCTGGTTCTGCCAGGCGTCGCGGGTGCGACGGTCGGTCTTCGCATAGCCATAGCCGGGCAGGTCCACCAGGCAGGCATCGGGTGTGATGCGGAAGAAATTAAGCAATTGGGTGCGACCGGGGGTCTTGCTGGTCCGCGCCAGACTGCGCTGGGCGGTGAGACGATTGAGGACGCTGGACTTGCCGGCATTGGAACGGCCGGCGAAAGCCACCTCGCGTCCCCGGTCCGGTGGCGCATCGGCGGCTCCCTGGGCGCTGCGTTCGAACCGAGCTCCGAGCCAGGGCAGGTGCTCGTCGGCAGCTGCAGCAGTCCGGGTGCCAAAGCGGCCCGCGGGCTCACGCCCCGGTCCAGGTCGCCGCGCTTTCGGTCGTTTGCGTGCGCCGGGTGTGGCGGGTCTTCGTGCCAAGCATGCCTCCCGCTCTCGGCGGCTCCTGGGTTATACTCCTGCTGTTGCACAGCTGGATGCAGTTTACCAGCCAGGCTCCCCCCCGGTTGTCTGCTCCTGGCCCGCCCGCTTGTGGTGGCCTACCGGGTTTCGGTCCAAGCACTCATGCTCCTGACGGATTCAACCATGTTGCGCAATCTGATCTCCACGTTTGTCCTCTTGTTCGCGGCCTCTCTGGTCGTCGCGTCGATCTCCCGGCCGGAAGAACCGCCGCGCGGTGACCCCGAGGCGGGTCGAGCTGCCGCGACCACCTGTATCGCCTGCCACGGCAATGACGGGCGCGGCATCGGTCCCGAGTACCCAAATCTCGGGGGGCAGCACTTCAGCTATCTGCTCAGACAGATGCGCGCCTTCCATTCCGGCGACCGCCAGGCCACGCTGATGATGGGTCAGGTGGAGCATCTGACGGAGCAGCAGCTCAAGGACATCTCAGCGTTCTACGCTGAACAGCCGATTGCGGAAGGCACGGCGGAGGCGGCGGACGACGTCCTGGAGTTCGGAGAACGCATCTATCGTGCCGGATTGCCTGACAAAGGCGTAGCGGCGTGCATCGGCTGCCATTCGCCCAGCGGACGCGGCAACGGCCCGGCGGCCTTCCCCATGCTGACCGGGCAGCCCGAGCGCTACATCGTGCTGCAGCTCCGGGCCTATCGTGACGGCGAACGGGAAACGGATGCCCACATGGGCGGCGTCATGCGCGGTGTTGCCCAGAACATGAACGACCGTGAAATCGAGGCCGTCGCCGCTTACGTTCGCGGCCTGCATTGAGGCCGAGGTGATGGGGACCGCTGCTGGTCGCGCCTTGCTGGTAGCCGTCCTGGCCTGGAGCCTGACTCCGGCCCTTGCCGAGATTCGTTCCGATTTCTTTTACGAAAACCGGCACTACGTCGCGTTGCCCGTCCCTACCTCGGAGGGCGAAGGTCCGGTTCTGGTGCAGGAGTTGTTCTCCTACGCCTGCATTCACTGCCACGCCTTCGAGGCAGACTTGGAGGACTGGGCGGCCGAGCTCCCGGAGGACGTGCGCTTCGAGCGCATTCCAGCTGTTTTCAGCCGGGCCTGGCTGCTTCTGGCCGAGGCCTACTACGTGGCTGAAGTCTGCAGGGTCCTGGGACACACGCACGGGGCCATGTTCGACGCCATCCACGAACAGGGCCGGCGGTTCAACGATCGGGATGCCATTGCGGCGTTCTATGCTGAGACCGTAGCGGATCGCCGCGGAGGCTATTGCCGGAGCCAGGAGGACTTCCTCGCCGCATTCGACAGTCTCGAAGTGGCTGCCCGGGTGCAGCAGGCCCTCGCCCTCGGGCGGGCCTGGCAGGCCGGCGGCGTGCCCATGCTCGTGGTCGCAGGCACCTGGCGCACGGAAGGCCGACTGGCTGGGTCGAATGCGGCGATGCTGGACGTAGTAGACCACTTGATCAGACGGGCCCGAACCGAGGCAGTAGCCGGTGTCGGCACCAGCAGTCGCTGAAACCGGCGGCAGCGCGGATCTCGAGCGACTCCCGAAACGGATCCGCCTGCTGTCGTTCAACATCCAGTCGGGCATCCCGACCCAGCGCTACCACGAGTACGTCACCGGGGGGTGGCGGCAGGTGCTGCACGATCCAGGCCGGCCGTTCAACCTGGAGCGGATCGCTGCGATGCTGACCGACTACGATCTGGTCGGATTGCAGGAGGTGGATGCGGGGAGTCTGCGCAGTGGCTTCCTGAATCAGGTGGCGTTTCTCGCCGGCCGCGCCCGGTTGCCCTATTGGTACATCCAGCGTAACCGTCGTCTCGGCCGGTTCGCCCAGCACGGTAACGGCCTTCTGTCACGGGCGGCGCCGCGGCAGTTGGAAGACGCCGCACTGCCTTCCACGATTCCCGGTCGCGGCGCGATCATTGCTGAGTTTCCCATCGATGACGGCTTGCCTCTGCTGCTGGTCAGCGTGCACCTCTCGCTCGGTTTCCGCGCCCGCAGACGG
Organism: Pseudomonadales bacterium; assembly: GCA_007131295.1. GTDB lineage: Bacteria > Pseudomonadota > Gammaproteobacteria > Pseudomonadales > Azotimanducaceae > SLTB01. Next base: position 66,957 of record SLQW01000040.1, read on the forward strand.
CAGCTGGCCTGGCTGGCGGACCGCTTCGGCCGGCGTTCCAGGCTGATCCTCATGGGCGACATGAATACTTCGCGCGAGATGCTGCTCGAGCGCTCGCCGCTGGCGCAATGTGGCCTCGTCCCCGCGCTGACCGAACCCGCCTGCACCTACCCCAGCTGGCGTCCCCGCCAGGAACTCGACCATGTCCTGGTGTCGTCTGACCTCCGGGTCCATCGGGCCGAGGCTCTGCCCTGCACGTTTTCCGACCACCTGCCGCTCGCGGTGGAGCTCTCGCTCTCGCACTGACACCGACAGGCGTGGCTGGCATCATCGTCGTACCGGGGAGCGGAGGACGATACGTGGAACAGCTAAGTGGTCAGGACGCGACGTTTCTCTATCTCGAGTCGCCGCGCATGCCGATGCACATCGGCAGCATCAATATCTACGACCAGTCGACGGCACCGGGCGGCGAGGTTCGCTTCAAGCAGATCCTGGACTTGATCGAGAGCCGACTGCACAAGGCCAGGGCGTTCCGTCAGCGCCTGGTTCAGGTGCCCATGGCGCTGGACTATCCCTACTGGATCCAGGACCCGAACTTCGATCTGGAGTTTCACGTCCGCCATATCGCGCTGCCGAAACCGGGCGACTGGCGCCAGCTCTGCATCCAAGCGGCGCGTCTGCATTCGCGCCAGCTCGATCTCAGCCGCCCGCTCTGGGAGTTCACCATCATCGAGGGACTCGACAACGTCGCGGGCTTGCCCCGTGGCAGCTATGCGATGCTTGCGAAGGTGCATCACTCCGCTATCGACGGCGCCACGGGCGCTGAGATCACCGCGGCTCTGCACGACCTTGGCCCGGAGGGAACCGTGGTGGCGCCGGACCGCCCCTGGGTCGCGGAGCAGCCGCCGAGCGCCCTGGAGCTCCTGCTGCGCACCTACGGCAACAACATACGCCAGCCGTTTCAGCTCCTTAAGGTGCTGTCGCAGGCCGTGCCCGTGATCGCCGAGACGCGCCGGCGGATCGCGCGCCAGGAGCTGAAAGCCGCCGGCGAGGTGCCAAAGACCATCTTCAACGCCAGGGTGTCCGCGCATCGCGTATTCGAGGGCCGCGACTTCGACTTGGCGGACGTCAAGACCATGCGCCGTGCTCTGCCCGGTGCCACGGTCAACGACGTGGTTCTGGCCGTTTGTAGCGGAGCCATACGCAGCTACCTCAGTGCCCACGGCGCCCTGCCCCAGGAATCCCTGGTGGCGATGGCTCCGGTCAACGTGCGGGTGGATACGGAACGCGGCACCGGCGGCAATCAGGTCTCGGCGCTGGCAGTCGCGATCCGCACCGACATTGCCGATCCGCTGGAGCGGCTGGGCGCGGTACACGCACATACCCGCGACGCCAAGGAGCTGAGCAACGCCTACGGTGCCCGCCTGATGACCGACATCAACAAGCATATCCCGGCGGCCACGCTGGCCCTCGCCGGCCGCCTGGTGACGCAGCTCGGGGTCGGCAACATGATCAGCCCACTGTTCAACTGCGTGATCACCAACGTTCCCGGTCCCCAGGTCCCGCTTTACATGAATGGAGCCCGGCTGGTGACCCAGTACGGTCTGGGCCCGGTGGGCGATTCCATCGGCCTGTTCATGCCGGTACTCAGCTACAACGGCCGGCTGACTATCAGTTTCACCTCGTGCCGGGAAATCATGCCGGACCCGGAACGCTTCGCAGCCTGCATCGAGGCGTCTTTCGCCGAGATGCTCGCCGCGGCGCGCCGCGCGCTCGGGGAAGTGGCGCCCGACCCGGATCAAGATCTGCAACAACCTATCGCCGCCCAGTCGGCCAGTGCTAGCGCTGACGTTTATACGTCCGACGCTGAAAGCGGCGGCTCAGCCGGCGTGAGCTGGACTGGTTAGCGCCACATCGAGCGCGCCGATGAGGGGTCGTCGATTCAGCGAGGTGCTGCTGCTTGAGCCGCGCATCCGCCACTACGCCTGGGGCGATATCGACTTCATCCCATCCGAACTTGGCTGCGAGCCCGACGGGCGCCCTTGGGCCGAGGCGTGGTACGGGGCGCATCCCGCTGCGCCCTCTCTGATCCAGGGCGATCGCGACACAAGGACGCTGGATCGGGTCATCGAAGAAGAGCGCACAGCCATGCTCGGACCCGAGGTGGCGGCGGAGTACGGTCGTCTGCCTTATCTGGTGAAGCTGCTCGCTGCGGCGCGGCCGCTGTCCATTCAGGTGCACCCGGATGCGCAACAGGCAGAAGCCGGCTTCCGGCGCGAAGAGGCCGATGGGGTCCCCCGTGAGGCACCCCACCGCAACTATCGTGACGCCAGCCACAAACCGGAGCTGATCGTCGCGCTCGGAGAGTTTCATGCGCTGTGTGGGTTCCGAAGCTATCCCGACATGCGCGCCAGCCTGTCCCGATTGCCCGAGATCACGACACTCATGCCGCCACTCGAGGAAGGTGCGGAAGCGCTCGAGGACTGGCTTCGGATCTGGTTCGCGCTCCCTGAATCGGCCTGGCGTCCCGCGCTCGCAGCGCTCCTCGCGCGACTTGCGAGCGAGGAGGATGGCGATGAGGTCGCGCAGTGGGCGCTACGGGCTCAGCGAGCCCTGGGCGTGGATGCACCGCCGGATCGTGGGCTCTTGTTCTGCTTTCTCCTGGAACTGCGCCGGCTGAAACCCGGCCAGGCACTGTTTCTCGCCGCCGGGGTACCCCACGCGTACCTCTGCGGTGCCGGCATCGAGGTGATGGCTGCGTCAGACAACGTGCTCCGCGCCGGGCTCACGCCCAAGCACGTCGCGGTCCAGGAACTGCTCGACGTCTTGCGCTGCGACCTTCCGGCTCCAGCCGTCATCGAGCCTGACGCGTCGGGGCGCTATGTCACGCCGACGAAGGAGTTCGACTTGCAGCGCCTGACCATTGGGGAGGGACTCAGCGAACCTTTCGTCGCCAAGGGGCCTGAACTGGTGTTGGCTCTAGGAGCTGGTGAGGCCGAAATCGAGGCGTCGGGACGACAGCTACGGCTGCGCGGGGGCGCTGCCTGCCTGATCCCCCACGGGCTGCACTATCGCTGCCGGTCTCGCGGGCCCATCCTCTGGCGTTGCCGGAACCTCGGATGAGGGGGCGCTGCCTGCGGAGGCCCGGGTGTAAGCCAACATCAGCCGGCCCAGTTCCCGAAGGAACGGGAAGCCCAGGGTCTCGTAATCGTAGACGTCGTCGTTGAAGATGCCGTTGGCGTTGACGTACACAGTGGCGGTGAGCATGAACGTTACGTCATGCACAGCATCGTGCACGTGGGCGGTTTCCGTCAGGAAGCCGTAAGCCCTGCCGACCTTGTTGGTGATCGTGACGCCTTCCGGGAGCCCGTCCGGCTCGCGCCCCATAATGAAGTAGTTAGCGAATCCGTCGCTGTAGCGTTCCGGGTCGCGATAGGCTGCGATCCCGCTCTCCGAGGGCATGACCTGCATGGCTTCGAGCAGCAGCTCGCGGTCGGCGTCGGCTATCCGGGGCCGCATGTGGTCGGGTACGAGCTCCGGATGCATGATGTTCTCGAGCAGACCATGAAGCTCCGCCAGAGGCATGTGATTGGTACGCGCGAAGTTCTTCGGACCGGGCACGAACTCGCCACCGACGTACTCGCCTTCGCCGAGCAGGATCGGCGCAACATCACGCGCGACATCCTCACCCGTGCGTGCGGGAACGCTGTAGATTGCCTCATCCCCATCGACGAAGCGCACGGGATTGAAGTGCCGATTTTCTTCTGCCGGCAGCCTCAAAGCCAGCCTGTGTGTAATGCGGGAGGCGGGCATGCCCCAGCGGGCAAGCCGTGCATGCAGGTCGTCGGTCCCCAGAAGCTCGAACAACCGGTTGGATGCGTCATTGTCGCTGACTATGGATAGCTTGCGGACGTAGTGACCCACGCTTGGAAGTCCGGAAGCAGCGGTGGGATCGGTGTGGGCACTGCTCTGGGCGGGACGCGCGCTGTCCGTGAGCATGGCCGTGTCCCGGTCGAGCCCGGAGACACCCAGCTCCTCGAGCAGTTCGAGTGCCGCGACGGCGATGGGAAACTTCACTGTGCTTGCCGGGTAGAAGTACTCCTCGGGGTCGACGCGGTACTGCCGTCGGTAGAGAGTGAGCTCTCCCGCATTGTCGCGGACCACTCGCGAATAGATCACCTGGACGCGATGCGCTGCCGGATCGTCCATCACCGGACCGAGTCGGTCACGGGCGGCGAGCAGGTCTCGTTCGAGATCGTCGTCCATGGCGTTCGCCTGCGATGCGAACATGAGCAGCAGCGGCAGTACGATGGGTACGAGCACCTGGTGTCATCTTCTCTGTGTGAACCAGCCTGCAGTCTGCCTCAGCGGATCGGAAACACCCAGTGCATTACAACTCCCTGCCTGCGCGTTGGGGGAGGCAGAGGAGCAGGCCAGGCATGAGCGGAACCTTTGGCGATCAACGCCAGGGTGGGGCTGCGGTGTTTATTGTCGTTATGATTAGGCCCCTGAGGGAGAGTCGCCGTCGCGTCTGTGGCGGCTGTAGAGGGTGAGGCAGGCCTATGCGCCAGGGACCCTTCTGGTCGGCTGTCGTCTGTATCAGCGTGCTCGTCGCGCAGCCGGTGCAGGCTGACAGCATGCGCTGTCCAACGTTGGACGACGGCTACTGTCACGGTTTCGAACTGCTCTGGCCGCTGCGTCACGGGCCGGATTTCGCCCACCTGCACTACGTCAATCCGGACGCCCCCAAGGGCGGCACGCTGCGCCTCGCGGTGCTCGGCACCTGGGACAGTTTCAACAGCCTGATCAGTGCCGGCCGCGCCGCCGAGGGGCTGGCGGCACTGCCACCGACGAACCTGCTCTACGACCGCCTGCTCGAGGCCACCTCCGGAGAGCCCAACAGCATGTACGGGCGCCTTGCCGAGGCGGTCCGCGTCGACCTCGATGCAGGGTACGTCGATTACCGCCTCCGTGAAGGCGCGTACTGGCACGACGGCGAACCGATCACCGTCGATGACGTGCTGTTCACCTTCGAGTTCTACAAGACCGAGGCCACCCCCTGGATCCGTGGTGTGCTGCGTGACGTCACCCATATCGAGCGCATCGGAGAGCGGGAGGTGCGCTATCACCTTGATCCGAGAGCGACGCCCAACCCCAGCATTCCCCAGAGCATCGGCGTGTTGCCGGTGCTGCCGAAGCACTACTGGCAGGA
>SLQW01000156.1 GCA_007131295.1 Pseudomonadales bacterium
AAGGTCGTTCACCGGCGGCATCTCCTCGCCCGGGACCAGCCCTGGCAGCACGACGCGCTGCAACCACACCGCCAACGCACGTCGCAGCTCTCGATTCTCATCCCCATGCAGCCTGCCGCGCAACCGCATCAGGATGGCTTGGAGTTCACCCGGATCCGGCCACTGCTCCAGCGCGATCATGTCGCTCATCGTGTTGTCATCCGGAAGTCGTCCCGGCGGATCGCGCTCGTCCAGCAGAAAGTAGCGCTGACGCGGCCGATAGGGCCGCAGCGTTCGCAGGACGGCGCTGCGATCGGCGACTACCGCCAGTGCTGCGCATGGCATCCATCGCGACGCCCGCTCTGCGGACGTCAGCTCTCTCATGGAACAATATCTAACTCGTTGATTATACGAGTGCTCGGCGAAGACCTTGTGGGAAGGAGTGCAGCGCGAAAGCGCTGTGCTCCGATCAAGGGTGGTGGCCGAGTCAGCGACGCAGTGCAGAGAGGAGATCGTAGGCTCGAGTTGCGCGATCGTCCGTGGCAGCGCCCATGGCGGCCTCGCCGTCGAGTACGAGCTTCTGATTGCCGTTCTCATTGATGCCGTCGTCAATGATCGTCACGGCGAGATCGAGCGTTGCCTCGTCCGCTACGCTGCGGATCATGCGCCCGAGAAGATGTCCGCTCCGGTGTTCGTGATCATCCTCGAATTCGTACAGATCGAGGTGGCGGTCCTGGTCCATGAAGCTCTGTCCCACTGTGTCGATGAAGCTCCTGCACATCGTCACGAGATCCTGCGCGTCCTTCGCCAACGTTCGATCCCACCAGGCAATGATCTTGAGTAGTGCCAGGACGGGCAGCGGCGCGATCGAGATCCGGAGGTCGTCGTCGACCACAAGCTCAACGCCCTGCGCAACAGCAAGTTCGAAACCGCGTACATCCATACGGTGGCTTCGATCCGGCGGCCAATGAATCGCGCCGTCCTCCGACACGTCGCCACAGGGAATGATGTCCACCATGCGATCCTTCGCGCTATACAGCCGCTGTGCCTGCTTGGTGTCCTTGCGCCATCCTTTGTTGCCGACGAGGACCTGCACGAGTTCGTCGAAGCGCGTTCAGGTGTCGATGTTCACCGCGAAGTCGGTGTCTTCCGTCGCTCGGGTCGTGGATGCTCCGTGGATGTTCTCGAGCCAGATGATCCGGGCCTGAGCGCCGATCAGGCAGCACGCTATCCCTAGATCCGCAGTGCATTGGGCGATGTCCGCGAGCGTCGCTCGAACGTCATCCTCGAGCGGCTTCGTCAAAGTTTAAGTGGCCATCCCTTATCCTCATCGCGGCTTCCATTGCCCTGGGATCAGCGCCAGCGACGAGGTCTGCGTACACCAGGATCGGATCCGCCAGGCCCCAGCTCCCGCCTGGGCTCGTGTGTCCAGTCCAGAAGGCTTGGAGGACCTCGATCGGTCCATCGGCCGCCGGGTGTGCGCCAAGTCGTTCGCAGAGCGAATCCAGATCGCCATTCCCATACACGGTGAGGCTATCCGGTTTCAGGTAACGATCCATGAGCCAAGCGGCACCCTCGCCCCCAAGTACCCAGTCCTCCTCTCCGAGCTGTTCCCGTTGCTGCTCCGCGACCTCGTGCAAGGAAGGGTGGCCCGGAATGACCAAACGCCCTCGCGCCAATCGCCCGCGCAGATATTGGGGGTAGCTCGCCACCCATTGCTCGAACAGTCGAGATACATTGACGAGGCGGACGCGCTTGCCGATTGTCTTGAGGAATCCCCCGCGGCGCAGATCGTTCACGGTATTGTGCACGGTTCCGACGGATACGGTGCAGAGTGCGGCGAGGTCCCGATAGGGCATGGTCAACGCTTCCGGCTCGTTGAGCATGCGGTGAATGACGGGGAGAGCACCGCGTCCCCATGCGGATCGAGTCTTTGCCTGCAGTGCGGTGCCTGCCTGCTTGCTGCGTTTCTGCCCCTGGACGCAGACAAACATTGCGCCTTGGGTCAGGTAGGCGTTGCCGGCAGTATCCAGGTGCTGAACACCCGCCTCGATCAGCGCGCCGATGAGCTGCGGTGTCAGATATTCCGCGACGAGAAGAGGGGGGAACTTGCTGTGACGCGCGAGGCTCCGGAATTGGGCTACCACGGCCGTCAACGACTTCGGCGTGACGTTGTGATCGGCTTCTGCGAGAAAGTGGTACCGCCTTCCTTCGTGTTCCAGTACGAACTCGGCGTCGCAGTGCGCATCCAGGCCGCGGGCTTTGCCTTGCGGGCGGCGAACGGTGGTGACGATCCTGCCGTTCGTGACGCGCTCGAGTGCTTGGGCAGCATCATCCAGGAGTCTCATGGCTCTCTCGGCTGTACCCATTGCTCGGGCGCACCTATGTTCACTTTTACCCCATGTTCAATTTATTTGAACATCGACCAAAAGTAAACTACTCCAGGCTCAATCGACGGGGAACCTCGGGTCAGACCAACCTCCACCTGGATCTGCTGGATCCAAGAAGCCCAGCTGCAGAAACCACAGCGGCCGGAAACACCTTCGCATCTCCGGCCGCTGTCGATGGGGGAATCCAGGCCGCGATAGGCACTCGCGCAGGCTTTCAGGCCAGCACATCCTCGATCGTGTCCGCGGTCAGGACCCGCTCGGACCAGCGCAGCAGCGTATCCGCGTCGGCGTCGGCCACCCGGCTCCGAACGTCTTCCGGCAGCTCGCCGAAGCGCAGAGCAAGCAGCCGCAGCAGGACCCGTGCTTCGCCTTCCTGCGTGCCCTGCTGCATGCCTTCCTGCAGCCCTTCCTGCTTCCAGCGCTCGGGCCAGGTCAGTCCACGCTCGGCCACCATGGCAGTCACCTCCTGAAGGTCGTTCACCGGCGGCATCTCCTCGCCCGGGACCAGCCCTGGCAGCACCACGCGCT
>SLQW01000162.1 GCA_007131295.1 Pseudomonadales bacterium
CGGCATGTAGTTCTCGTCGTGCTTGGCCAGCACCTCGGTGGCGACGAACACACCGTCTGCTCCGAGCCGGCCCGTGGCGACAACGCCCTGACCTTCACCGAACAGGTTCGGCAGGATGCCTTCGAAGACAACGGGAACGTCGTGCCCTTCCATGTCTGAAACGATGAAGGACACGGCCATGCTGCCGGTTTCGCGAAAAATACTGCCTTCGACGACGATGCCGCCGGCGCGAATGCGCTGGTCGATGGGTGCCACGCCGGCCACGATCTGATCCGGCGGGTAGAACAGATTGATGTTCTCGTTCAGGGCGTTGAGCGCCAGCGCAGTGGTGACTCCAACGCCGCAGACGAGGACGCCGATGATCAGCAGTCGTTGTCTACGCTTAGGGTGCATCTGCAGAGTGTCCAGCCTGCCTGTCCTGGGCCTCGGCGCGCCGTAACCGACCACGTTGCTCCGCGAGGAAGCGACGACGGCGCCACAGCGGCCATACAAGTATAAATCCTACCACGACGGCCGCTACGAAGTAGGACCACCAGACGTAGAAGCCGTGACCGCCCATGGCCAGAAAGTCACCGAATGTCTCGAAACTCATTGCCTGTCCAGGCTCATCTCGGTGTCCCCCGTGTACGTCATGGACCCCTCGCGACAGAGATCGTTCACCCAACGGGTGCGGCGTTCGCGCACGAGCACTTCGGTACGCGTGCCCTGTATGACGCTGAGCGCGAACAGCAGGTTGAAGCCCAGTACATTCAGCAGCAGCGGCACCCACATGATCGGCGGCATGGCCGGTGCCTCCGTGATGCTGAACGTGGCCGGCTGATGCAGCGTCATCCACCAATCCACCGAGTACTTGATGATCGGAATGTTGATCACGCCGACGATGGCCAGAATGGCGCAGGCCCGCCCTGCCGCCTCCGGCCGCTCGATGGCCCGGCGCAGGCCGATGATCCCGAGATACAGGAACAGGAGGATCAGCACCGAGGTGATGCGGGCGTCCCAGATCCAGTAGGTACCCCAGGTGGGCTTGCCCCAGATCGAGCCCGTGGCCAGGGCGAGAAAGGTGAACGCGGCGCCGACGGGCGCGATGGCCGTCATCACCATGTCGGCGAGCTTCATGCGCCAGACCAGGAGGACGACGCCGCAAACCGCCATCAGCACATAGCCCGCCTGCGCCAGATAGGCCGCGGGCACGTGAATGTAGATGATCCGGAAGCTGTCGCCCTGCAGGTAGTCGGGCGGCGCGAAGGCGAGCCCCCAGACCGTGCCCACCGTGATCAGGAGCGCCGCAGCGGCGCCGAGCCAAGGGACCCAGGGGCCGCTGGTCTCGTAGAACCAACGCGGCGATCCGAGTCGGTGCCAGAGCCGACGCAGGGGTTCAGGGATGTACATCGTTACGAACTCTCATGAAGCAAAACCCGTCTCTCTGATGCCACCAGCGGGAAGAACAAGCGCTCGTGGGAAGGCGTGCCGCGCCGCAGGTGGGGCGCGCCGATCTGCAAGCATGTTCCGGCGCGATCGGTGCGCTCGCCGTTGGCGAGCACACCTTCCCACGAAAAGCTTCCATGGCTGCCCGGCGTGGCTGCCGTGGCGTTGGGAAGGATGGTATGCGGGCGTTCATCCGGCCTCGACTCCGATGCGCAGGGCGGCGGCGATGGCGAACGGCACCGCGGTCAGAGCGAAACTCGCACCCGCTGCCAGCCACAGGAGCGGACCGGCGGGGTCGAGTCCGGAGGCGGCCAGCTCCGCCGCACTGACACCAAGAATAAGCACCGGCACGAACAGCGGCAGTACGAGGAGCGCCAACAGCACGCCGCCGGTGCGCAGGCCAACGGTGAGCGCCGCACCGACACCTCCGAGCAAAACCAGAATCGGCGTCCCAAGCGCCAGCCCCAGCATCATCGGCCAACGCGCCTCCGGCGGCAGATTGAGCATGCCTCCGAGTAAGGGTACCAGCAGCGTCAGAGGCAGCCCGGTGACGAGCCAGTGGGCCATCATCCGCGCCAATACCGGCAGATACAGTGGCTCTGCCCGCAGCACCATCTGCTCCAGGCTGCCATCGTCGCGATCGCGCCGGAACAGAGCCTCGAGGCCGAGCAGCGTCGCGAGTAGCGCCGCGATCCAAAGCACTCCGGGCGCCATGCCGGCGAGCACCTCTGGCTCCGGGCTCACGCCGAGCGGAATCAGGGTAATGACCACGACGAAGAACGCCAGTGGATTCGCAAGCTCCGCGGGCTGGCGCAATGCCAGCTTGAGATCGCGCCGGAGCTGCCCGCGAAACAGCACCCAAAGGCTCGCTTCCGGGACGGGGAGTTCGCTGCGACCCACGGCGCGATTCACGTCTGCACGCCGATCCAGCGGGTCTCGAGGCCAGGCAGATCCGGCGCCGGCTGATGGGTTGCGAACAAGAGCGCGCCTCCGGCAGCAAGCTGATCCGCCATGAGACTGCAGACGAGCTTCGTTCCGGCGTCATCCAGAGCGGTGAACGGCTCATCGAGCAGCCACAGCGGCACCCTGGCCGTTGGCAGGGCGAGTCTGGCCAGCGCAACCCGACGCTGTTGGCCCGCGGACATCTGCTGGCATGGCACGTCCTCGTAACCGGCAAGGCCGACCCGCTTGAGTGCGGCGGATACGACTGCGTATGAGCCCCGCCAGCCCGAGAGATCGAGGTGCCAGCGCAGGTTGTCAGCCGCGCTCAGGAGTCCCGAGATGCCGGGGCGATGACCGACGAACAGCAGCTGCGCGCCGCTGACCGGCTCACCGCAGATCCGGATGTCACCATCGTGATCGGGATGCAGCCCTGCGATGCAACGCAGCAGCGTGGTCTTGCCGGCACCATTCGGCCCGCGCAACTGCAGCGCCTGTGCCACCCCGAGGTGCAAGTCGAATCCGGAGAACAGTTCCCGGTCGTCACGCTCGCAGCGCAGGGCGGATACTTCGAGCACGCGTGCAGACAAGGCGGGTTCCGTTCCGGTATCGCGTTACTTTTTCATTTTAGCAGTCCTGCCGCTGCCGTGGGCTGACAGAAACCGTCATGACATCCGGTTTCATTGACCCCCCGCCGCCTGCTCGCGGATACTGCTCCGCTCTGGAGGAGAGGAGGCACCATGTCCCAAGCGACACCGCGTCTCGATGCGGCCCGCGCCGCGATGATCGAGAAGACGCCCCGCTGCCGGCAGATCGCCAGCGAGCGGGCCGAGATCCTGAACTCCGGCCTGGCCGCCAACCTGGAGATGCCGCATCCGATCTTCCTCGACTCGGGACGCGGCTGCCGGGTCTGGGATGCCGATGGCAACGAGTACATCGACACCTCGGTCGGCTTCGGCCTGCACCTCCTCGGACACCGCCACCCGCTTATTCACGACGCCATCGTGGCGCGGGCAGACAAAGGCTGGATGTTCGGCATTCACACGACTGCGCAGATGGAACTCGCCACTCTGCTCAAGGAAGGCATTCCCTGCGCCGAGCGGGTGGTGTTCTGCAACACTGGATCCGAAGCCACCATGTACGCGATCCGTGCCGCGCGCGGCTTCTCCGGACGGGAGAAAATCGCGGTCTTCGACGGCTTCTACCACGGCGCACACGACTACGGCATGTGGCTGGCGCAACCCGGGACGCCGCCAGAGAAGCTCGGCAAGCTGCCCATGGGTCACGGCATTCCCAAGGCGCTGGCGGATCTCACGCTGATGCTGCCCTACCGGCATCCTGCCGCCTTCGATCTCATCCGCAGCCATGCCGACGAACTTGCACTGGTGATGGTCGAGGGCGTCCAGAGCTCGAATCCACAACCCGAGGCAGGCGAATTCCTGCGTGAGTTGCGTCAGGTGTGCAGCGAGGCCGGCGTCCTGTTCATGATCGACGAAGTGATCACCGGCTTCCGTCTGACCTACGGTGGCGCCCAGGAGCTGTTCGACGTAGAGCCGGACCTCGCCACCTACGGCAAGGCCATCGGCGGCGGACTGCCGGTAGGCGCGATCGCCGGCCGTGCCGACGTCATGAATGTGTTCACGGGCCTTGCAGCGGACCGGGGCGTGTTCTCCGGAGGCACCTTCTCGGGCAACCCGCTGACCATGGCCGCCGGCGCCGCGGCCATCGGCTACGTCCACGACCACCCAGAGGTCTACCAGCACATGAACGCGTCCGGAGACCGGCTCGCCGCGGCGGTCAACGGCTTCTGCGAGGCGCGCCAGATACCGGCCCGGATGAAGCAGGTGGGGTCCATGTTCCACATGTTCTTCCAGGCCGAACCCGTAGAGTCCATGCGTGATGTTCACGATCGCAACAAGGCGGCCGAAAAGGCCTTCTACCTGCACGCCCTCGACCGCGGCGTGCTGGTGCCTGGGACCCAGCGCGCATTTCTGTGCAACGCTCACAGCGACGCCGACGTGGACACGCTGATCGACGTGTTCAACAGTTCGCTCGAGGATGTGCAGGCCGACGGCCTGTTCGTACAGTAGCCACGCACCACGGGGAGACCGTCTGATGTTGCGGCTGCGTCAAATTGCACTCGTTGCGGAAAAGCTGGCACCGGTAGAGCAGGCGCTCTGCGATGTACTCGGCGTCGCAGTGTGTTATCGCGACCCCGCAGTCGCCACGTTCGGTCTCGAAAACGCCCTGTTCCCCGTAGGCAACCAGTTCCTGGAAGTGGTGGCTCCCACCCAACCCGGTACCGCCGGCGGCCGCTACCTGGAGCGTCGCGGCGGCGACGGCGGCTATATGGTGATCTGCCAGTGCGACGAGCACGCACCGCGTCGGGCGCGCGTGGAAGCGCTCGGCGTGCGCACCGTGTTCGACCGCGACATGGCCGACTATCAGCTCATGCAGCTGCATCCGAAGGACACAGGAGGCAGCTTCCTCGAGATCGACGCCCAGCTCGGGGCCGACGCGCTGGCTCCCGACGGCCCCTGGCACCCTGCCGGTCCGAACTGGAAGGCGGGCCAGCGCCTGGAACGCGTCACTGGCATCGCAGCGGCGGAGATCCAGGCGGACGACCCCGACGCGGTTGCCGAGCGCTGGTCGCAGATCGTCGAGATTCCCCTCACGAAAACTGCGGAGAGCGATCCCGAGCTCGTGCTCGATAACGCCCGCATCCGCTTCGTTCCCTGCCGCGACGGTCGCCCGGAGGGGCTCGGCGGCATCGACATCAGCTGCAGCGATCGCGACGCCATTCTCGCCGCGGTCGAGCGCCATGGCGTGGTCGATGACGAACACCGGATCGTGCTTGGTGGCCTGCGCATGACCCTGCTCTGAGCGGGTTTTGCAGCTCAGGGCAGGGTCATGACCAGAGGCTCGCCGGCTCGGATCACCAGCGTGTGCTCGAACTGAGCAGAGAGGTTGCCGGGCCCGGATATCAGGGTCCAGCCATCGGGTGCCGTGCGGCAGCCAAAGGAACCGGTGGAAACGAACGGCTCTATGGTGATCACCTGACCGTCCTGCAGTCGCCGCTTGTCGACCGGATCGTGATAGTTGGGAATGAAGCGCGGCTCTTCGTGCAGGCTGCGGCCAACGCCGTGACTGCCGAGGTCGCGCAGCGTGGTGAAGCCGGCATTCTCGGCGGTGGTCTCGATGGCATGACCGATGCCGTTCAAGCGCGCGCCGGCGCGCGCGGCCTGCATGGCCATCGCGAGAGCCTCCTCGGCAGTGGCCAGGAGCCGCCGCTTCAGCGCGTTGTCGGGAGGAACGACAAAGGTGGCACCCGTGTCGCCGAAGTAGCCTTCGAGTTCCGCGGACACGTCGATATTGACCACATCGCCGGGCGCCAGGACGCGCTCGCCCGGGATCCCGTGGGCCGCTTCCTCGTTAACGCTGATGCAGGTGTCACCCGGAAAGCGGTACACGCAGCGTGGCGCAGAGACCGCGCCCTGACGCTTCAGGGCGGCAGCGCCGATGCGATCGAGCTCGATCGTGGTGATCCCAGGCGCGATCGCCCGGGACATCTCGCGCAGGGTCCGCGCGACCACCTGCCCGATGGCCCGCAACCCCTCGATGTCACGTTCACTGACGACCTTCATGGCGTACCCTGATGCTGCTCCGGGCGTAGCTGTGCGGCGGCGTCGCAGCATACGCAAGCGGCGCGGACGATGCGATCCTCAGGGACGGTCAGAGTGTGCCGTGGTCGAGGAAACCAAAGGCCACCAGCACGGCCAGAACCCAGAGGTAGAACGAGAACACCCGCAGCCGTGCCCGCAGCAGCAGAAACACCACCAGCTTCAGCGACACGATGCCAACGAGCGCAGCGACGACGAACCCTACCGCCAGCGCCGGCCAGTCCAGGCCGCTGATACCGACGTCGCGCAGGACGCTGATGCTCTGCACCAGGGTCGCGGCGAGAATGGTGGGAATGGCGAGGAAAAAGCTGTACTCCGCCGCCCAGCGCCGCTTCAGGCCCACGAACAGGGCGAAGGTGATGGTCATACCGCTGCGGCTCAAGCCCGGCATCAGCGCAAACCCCTGAGCGATCCCGATCACCGTGGCCATGCCTGGCGTGAACTGCCGCAGGCCGCGGGGCCGCCGACTCAGGCGATCCGTCCACCACAGGAGGATGCCGGTCAGCGTCAACGTTCCCGCCACCGCGAGCGGGTTCGCGAAAACCCATTCGAAACCCGCCCGAAGGCTGAAGCCGATTGCAGCGGTGGCGACGACCGACAGGGCGCAGAGCAGACCAAGACGCAGAAAGATGAGCTCGCGGCCGGCCCGACCGGCGGAACTGACCCAGGCCCAGGTGTCACGCGCCCCCCCCACCACAACCCGGGACAGGCTCTTCCAGAACACGACGGCAATGGACACGAGCGTACCGACGTGCACAACGAGATCGAACAGAATCATTTCCGCGCTTTCCGGCGCGGGCAGGTCGTGCCCCTGACGGATCAGCCAATGCTGAGCGAGCACCAGATGGGCGGTGGAGCTCACGGGCAGGAACATGAAGAGCCCCTGCACGACACCGAGCAGGGCAGCGATCCAGAGCAGCATGATCGTCCTCGGTGGGGCACGAAGCGGCGCATGTTACGTGTATTGTCCGGGCGCCGGAATCGCGCCGACGGGAAAGCTTCAGCGTTCCCGCGAGCCGCCGTCGGCCGAGACACGGAAGAACCCCGCACCAGGACCATCTAGCGCCACCTTCCCGTTCTCGGCACGAGCACCGCGGGTCGCCAGCACCTCGTCGAGGCGCAGCCCGGCCGACAGGGACCAAGTCACACCCTTCCCAGAGGGATTGAGTACCACCAGCACCTGCTCCGGCAGGGAACCGCGCAGGTAGCAAAGCGGGTAGCCCGCGGAGTCGTCGAGCACGCAGAGCGGTGCAGTCGCCGCCAAGGCCGGCAGCGTTCGCCGCAGGTTGGTCAGGATCCGCACCCAATGCCACAGGGAGTCCGGATCGGCGCGTTGTGACGCCACGTCGGGCCGCTCCGGATCCGGATCGAGCGGGAGGTAGAACCGCGCCGGGTCCGCGTTCGAGAAACCAGCCCCCGGCGTCGCATCCCACTGCATCGGCGTGCGGCTGCCGACGCGCTGGTAGGCACCCTCCTTCGATGGGAGCCCTTCAAGAAAGCGCATGCCGATCTCATCGCCGTAGTAAATGAACGGCACGGACTGCCAGCTCAGCAGAAAAGCGAAGATGACCGCCAGGTCCTGCTCGTCGCGCGCGCCGATGCGCGGCCGCTGAAAGTCGTGATTGGCGCTTGGCAGGCCGATGCACCCGCGCCCCGAGATGGTTTCCTGCTGCAGCCGGAAACTCCTGAGGAAGTGACGGAAGTCACCGGCCGCGGCGCGATCGAAGTAGCAGTGCTCGACGCCGCTCCTGATGCGGGCGAAGCCGTTGCCCTCGAAAAACAGCTCAGGGTAGCCGGGCGTACCGAAGTGAAGCATGAAGTCGACGTGGAACCCGCCACTGACAGCACGCGCCGGCTCGCCCCACTCGCTGATGAGGATCTTCTCCGGCCAGGTGGCGTCAAGCCAGGCGCGCAGCTCGCGCCACAGCGCCCGCACTGCGATCTGCTGCGGGTCCTGCTTGACCAGGGACGCGGCAAGATCGACCCGGAAGCCGTCGACACCGTGTTCGAACCAGAATCCGAGCACCTCCTTCAGCCAGGCTCTGTTCGCCGCAGGTCCGGGAGCATCGGGCGCCTGCTGCCAGGGGCGTCTTCGTTCCTGGAAACCGTAATTCAGCGCCGGCTGGTGCGCGAAGAAGTTCACCGCATAGGCACCCATGCGGTCGCTGGTGCCGCTGATCAGCGTGAGGTCACCGTCGCGCGTCAGCCACGGGTTGTCGGACCAGACGAAGCGGTCGCTCCAAACATTCGGCTCCGGTCGCGCCGACTGGAGAAAGCCCGGATGGTCCGCCGAGGTGTGCCCTGCCACGAGATCCAGACAGACGCGCATGCCGCGGGCGTGGGCTTCCTCACAAAGCCTTCGTACGTCGTCGTTCGAACCGTAGCGCGGCGCGACCCGGAGGTGATCGCGGACGTCGTAGCCGGCATCGAGAAAGGGCGAATCGAAGACCGGGTTGAGCCAGAGCACGTTGCAGCCGAGTGCGGCGATGTCGTCGAGGCGTCCGATCAATCCCTGAAGATCACCGATGCCGTCGCCGTTGCTGTCGACGAAGCTCTGCGGGTAAACCTGATAAAACACCGCCGTGTCGAGCCACTCGGGCGTCATGCTCACCTCACTTCAGAACCAGCTGCGCTGGGCGCGTCGCGGCAGACGCCGGCGCCGGTCCGCGAGCCGGTCCTTGCGCACGAACAGAAACGACAGGAGCAATCCGGACAGAAAGCCTCCGGCGTGCGCCCAGAACGCGACGCCACCGCCCGACGCACCCAGTGCCGGCAGTCCGGCGACGATCTGCAGCAGAAACCAGTAGCCAAGCATGAGAATGGCCGGCACCGACACCGTGGTCACGAAAAAGCCGAAGATCACCAGCATGTGTACCCGCGCCCGCGGGAACAGTCGCGCGTACGCCCCCATCACGCCGCCGATGGCGCCGGAGGCCCCGACCATGGGCACCAGGCTGCCCGGGTCCGTCGCGATCTGCGCTGCAGCAGCACCGAGCCCGCTGAGGAGATAGAAGGTGATGAAGCGCACCGGCCCCATCACATCCTCGACGTTGTCGCCGAAGATCCAAAGGAACCAGAGGTTGAAGAGAAGATGCAGCCAGCTGCCGTGCATGAACATGGAGCTGAAAAGCGTATGCGGTGCCGGCTGTCCGTCGAGCACGCAGGCCGTCTCGCGGCCCACCTGGATACGGGTTCCCGGCTCGGCGTAACCGAGCAGTTCGCCCGGAATGAGCGCGTGCAGGCAGATGGACTCCAGCAGCGGCTCCTTCATGCCGAAACCCTGCAGCAGGAACCACACGGCGACGTTGGCGCCGATGACGAGGATGGTGACCAGCGGCCAGTGGACCGTTGGATTCTCGTCGCGTATCGGGATCAGGTCGCTCTACTCCCGGTGCAGGCGCCGCAGATAGGTGTCGAGGTGCATAAGTTCGAAGGTGGCCAGCTCCCAGGCTCTGCCGTTCAGGCGCCGCTGCAGCTGCGGCAGCAAAACGTAGCAGGATGCCAACGCCGAACCGGACCCTGGCACGAACACCGTGTGCACCTCGCGACGGTACTCGTCACCCTCGTAGCGGTCGAGTGCCGCCAGCGCCCGCCGTGGCAGATCTCGATACAGCCGGCCCTGCACCTCGGCCGCGGGGTCGGCAACAATGGCCGGATACGCCGTCCCGCGCACGCCCTCGCGGCGAAAACCGGGTAGCAACGCCGATTCACCGCGCAGCTCAAGCGCGGTCACGGCCCGCAGGATCCGCGGCAGCTGCAGGGTGCCATAGGCAAACAGGTTGTGCGTCATTGGGTGAGCTCGCAACCGACTTCGTGCAGCCAGTCGCGCAATGCGGGCACGGAATCGAGACGGATGAGATCCTCTGGCAGGTCCACGTCCCAGATCGTCGCCAATTCACCGATGTTCAGGCCCAGGCGCTCACTGCGCGCCCGGGTTTCAGCCCAAACCTGCGAACCGCCCCAGGGCATGGCCTCGAAAAGCTCGGGCAACGGCCGGCTGACCCCGATGAGACCGTAGCCGCCGTCCTCTGCCGGCGCGACTACCACATCCTTCCCGCCCTGCAGCCACGCTGCACCTTGACGCAGCATGGCCGGCGTCAACGGCGGCACATCGGAACCCATGAGCAGCGGCAGTGCTCCGGTATCGAGAGTCGTCGTCAGGGCGTGATGCATACGGGCACCGAGGTCCACACCCTGCTGCATCCGCACAGCCGCACCTGCGTCACTGGCGATGGCGTGCACTTCCTCTGCCACCGGTTCCCCGTCCACCCAGAGTTCCACCGCATCGAGGCGGGCCGACATGGCCGTAGCGAGTGCGTGCCGCAGCAGCAGACCATAGAGACGCGCTGCAGCGGCCGCGCCGAGTGCCGGAATCAACCGCGTCTTCGCGCGGCCGGCAACCGGCGAACGCCCGAATACCAGCACATGCACCGGCGTCGTCATCGGCCGCTCGCTGCGCGATAGCGTTCGGCGAGCACTTCCGTCGATGCCCCCATGGCATAGGCAAGACGCAGGCGCCACATCAGCAGGATGGTGCGCAACACGCCGCGGCGCTCCCAATGGCGGCTGCTGCTGGTGATGCGCTTCAGCAGCACCAGGGGCGGTCCGATGCGCCGCAGGCGCACCGACAGCTCCACGTCCTCCATCAAGGCCTGCTGCGGAACGCCGCCGATGCGCTCCAGCGCCCAACGCATGCCGAAAATGCCCTGGTCGCCGGTGGCGATACCGGAAAGACGGGAGCGGACGTTGATCATTCGAGCGACGACCCTGAGCAGTGGATGGCGACCGCTCAGGCGCAGCGAGAACCAGCCCCATGGCCTGCCCGATTCCGCCAGCCCCCAGAGTATGTGCTGATCCGAGAGCGGGTCGATGTCCGAGTCCGCGTGCAGCAGCCAGAGCACCTCACCTGCGCTGGCATCGATCCCGGCCTGAAGCTGCGTGGCGCGTCCGCGCGGCGCCTCGATCACCCTGACGCCGCATGCCCGTGCCAGCGCCACCGTATCATCCTCGCTGCCGCCATCGACGACGATCACTTCGGCACCGCGCTCACGTGCGCCCGCAAGCTGCTCCAGCAAAGGCGGCAGGGCTTCGCCCTCGTTCAGGGCGGGAATCACGATCGAGAGAGAGGACAGCTTGGAGGTCATGCGGTTCGAACCGAGGCGACGGCGGGCGCAGACCTTAGCAGATCGGAACGCGTCTGCTGTACCATGTTGCAGCCGTGCCCCGATAGCTCAGCTGGATAGAGCAGCCCCCTCCTAAGGGGCAGGTCAAAGGTTCGAATCCTTTTCGGGGCGCCAGA
>SLQW01000070.1 GCA_007131295.1 Pseudomonadales bacterium
GGTCCCAGACGTGGTCCCAGACGTGGTCCCAGACGTGGTCCCAGACTTGGTCCCAACGAGCCCCCCTGGCTGCAAGGATGCTTTCCGTGCCGCGGACGCTGCTGGTCCCGACGTATGTTTCATCGACACGCCCCGACCAACTTGTGGATACCTCACACGTCCGGATCGCGCTCTTCGGGCGCGATCATGGCCATTTCCTTGCTGATGAGCGCGTCGACGTCGAGCAGGATCACCATGGCATCACCCACGGTGGCGAGGCCCTGCAGGAAGTCACCATCCACCCGCCCACCGATGTCGGGGGGCGGCTTCATATCCCCCGATGTAATGTCGACCACGTCCGAGACGCCATCGACGACAAGTCCGAATTCGCGTCGTCCGCTCGGCAGGTCCACGAGCAGGACTATGATCACAGTCAGGGGCGTGAAATCCGCCTGTCCGACGCCGAAGCGGCGGCGGAGGTCGATGATGGGAACGATCGAGCCCCTGAGATTGAGCACACCAAGTACATGATCCGGCGCCTGGGGAATTCGCGTGACCGAACTCCAACCCCTGATCTCCTGGACACGCAGGATGTCCACACCGTAGCTCTCGCCGCCGAGCGTGAAGGTGAGCACCTGACGCGACTCCAAAGTCGCGCCTTCCTGCGCCAAGGCTGTAGCTTCCGCTGTCATGTCCCGCGTGCTCCTCTCTGCTTGGCGTTGCCGTCAGGCCGCCGCCAGGTTGTCGGACGCAAGGCGAATGAGTCCGGGCACGTCCAGAATCAGGGCGACGGTTCCTTCACCGAGGATCGTTGCTCCGGAGATACCCTCGATGCGGCCGTAATTGGTCTCCAGGGACTTGATCACCACCTGCTGCTGGCCGAGCAGGTCGTCCACGAACAGACCCACCTTGCGCCCGTCTCCCTCTACGACCATCACCAGACCTTTTTCGAGATCCCGCGTCCGTGGTTCGACCTCGAACAGTTCGTGCAAACGGACGATGGGTACGTATTCGCCGCGGAAGGAAAACACTTCACCCTGGCCGACGAGACGATTCGCCCCTCCGCGCCCGAGCTGCAGCGACTCGACGATGGTGACCAGCGGTACGATGTAGGTCTCCGAGCCTACCGCAACCGACTGGCCATCGACGATGGCGAGAGTGAGCGGCAGGTTGATGGTGAAGCGCGTGCCCTTGCCCTGCGTAGAGCTGACGTCGATGTAGCCACCGAGTTCTGTGATGTTGCGTTTCACCACATCCATGCCGACGCCCCGGCCAGACACATCCGTAGTCGTCTCTGCAGTCGAAAATCCAGGCAGAAACATCAGATCGTGAATCGCGTCTTCTGCCACGACCTCGTCGACGCCGATGAGCCCCTTCTCACGGGCCTTCGCCAGAATCCTGTCACGATCGAGACCGGCACCATCGTCGCTGACCTCGATGATGATCGCGCCGCCCTTGTGATAGGCGTTCAGATGAACCGTGCCTGCAGCAGGCTTACCGCTGCGCTCACGGGTGGACGCATCCTCGATGCCGTGATCCACGGCGTTACGGACCAGGTGCACCAGCGGATCACCGACCCGTTCGAGGACCGTCTTGTCCAGTTCCGTATGCTCCCCGGTCATTTTCAGTTCGATTTTCTTGCCAAGCTGCTGGCTGAGGTCGCGCACCAGACGAGGGAAGCGGCTGAACACGAAGCTGATGGGCAGCATGCGGATGCGCATGACGCTTTCCTGCAGTTCCCGAACGTGCCGCTCGAGCTGCGACAGTCCCGATTGCAGCCGCTCGGAGAAAGGCCCGCCGATCGCCGCCCCCATCTGCGTGAGCATCGACTGGGTGATGACCACTTCACCTACCGAGTTCAGCAGTTCGTCGATCTTCTCGATGCTGACCCGGATGGAGGTGGCGTCACTGCCGACTTGAGCAGCTGGCGCGCGCCCGGGATCGTCGCTGGGCGCCGGGGCCGCGGGCACTGGAGCCTGCGCTCCGCCCGCAGCAGCCTCACCGGACGCAGACTCCAGCTCGGCGTCCGCATCCGGCAACTGTCCATCCAGCGGCTCCAGCGTGAGGGAGCAGGCATCGGCGACCCAGGCAAAGACATCTTCCACGGCAGCTTTCGGCACCTCGGCGTCGAGCCGCAGGCGCCAGGACAGAGCAAGCACGGCTGGATCGAGCTCCTCGAAAGCCGGCAGGCGGGAAGCATCGACCTCAACCGCGAGCGGACCGAGTGCCGCCAGCGCCTCGAACAGGGCTACAGGATCGCAGCCGTGAGCCAGAAACTCCGGGGTGGGCTGCAAGTCGATATGCCAACCGCGAGCTGCTGTTGCGGGAGCCGAAGGCTCGGGAGCAGTCTCCTGCCCTGGCGACACCGGGCCGACCGGCGAAGTCTTGCGCTCCTGGGCCACGACCAGTTCGAGTTCGAATTGAATGTCGGACACGGTCTGGGTATCGATTGCGGTCTTGTGCTGAACCGCCTGCAGCATGTCGCGCAGCACGTCCACCGACTTCAGCAGCAGATCGATGGTGCTCTGGCGTAACTGCATCGCACCGCTGCGCAGTTCGTCCAGCAGCGTCTCCAGCGTGTGCGTGAAGGACATGATGTCGTTGAAGCCGAACATCCCGCTGCCGCCTTTGATCGAGTGAGCGGTGCGGAAGATCGTGTTGATGAGATCAGCCTCCGGCGCACCTACATCGAGCTTCAGCAGCGCGGCCTCCATGGCCTCGACCGCCTCGAAGCTCTCCTCGAAGAACGCCTCGTGGAACTGTTCGAGATCGAAGGACATCGCTGCGCCTACCCCCTCGAATCCGTAAGGTTCATGAGCCCCTCGAGACCGACGGCGCTCGCCGCATCGGCAAGCACTCCCTCGGGCTGCTGCCAGACCACGTCGCGACCTGCAGCGGATCGGCTCGTCACGAAGGCAGCCAGAACCTGCAGGCCGGCCGAGTCGATCAGTTCGACAGCCGAGGCATCGATGACGACCGGCTCGGAGACCGGGAGCAGTTCGAGCAACTCGGCGTGCAGCGCGGCGACCTGATCGAGCGTGCAGTGGGACTGCAGGGCGCACCGAGGTTGCTTGCGCGCAGGCGCGGCACGCTTGCCCGACTTGGCGCGGCTCCCTCTGGCCGCTGCAGACTCCGTACGTTTGCGGTCAGCGCGCGCGGACGGCGCCGCAGCGCTGTGGCCACGGCGCGCCGCCGGGCGCTTGGATCCGCCGCTCCGGGACGGCTTCGGGGTGTCCTGCATGACTCCGTTTTCCCAAGGCTGTGGGCACGCAGACGCCGGGCGCATACAGCGCCCGAGTGCCTCAAGGCCTTATCGGCAGCTCTTGGGCAATCCTTAACCATGCAGGGGGCCAAGGGCTGTGCGAACCGCGAAATGCTTCAGTCGAGGCGCAGAGCTTCCTCGGCGGCCGCGAACGCCTTGCGCAGCCGTTTGGCCGAGATGGGCTCCAGAGTGCCGAGTTCCTGGGCGAACAGGGACACCCGGTATTCCTCGAGCAGCCAGCGTGCACGCGTGACCGCCGGGACATCATGCTGGCGCGCAAGATCAGTGAGCGCATCCAGCCGGCTTTGCCACTCGGCCAGTTCGGCGATCCGCGTCCGATCCCGTTCGACGTTGCCCTGCAGCTGCTGCAGGCGTTGCTGCTGGGCAGCCAGGTAACGCGGCAGGCCATCGCGCCAGGGCGCCGGGACTTCGCGAAGAAAGTCCGGCGTCAGCAGCCGCTCGAGCCAGCCGCGGATGTCGTCAACTGCGTCCCGGAAAGCCGGCGAGGTGGCCGCAGCCAGAGCCTGGCGCAAGTCGTGCCAGGCCGCGAGCACCGCCTGTGCACGTTCGGACACGCGATTCACTGCCGTAGCGAGCTCGCCGCGACCGCCCCTGAGCGCGGCGTCGAACGCCTGCTCGGTTCGCGGCAGTTCACCCTGCGCGAGGTGAGCTTCGGCGGTGGCGACACGAAGAATCTGATCATAAAGGTCCTGGGGATCGCCCAGGGGAGCGAACATAAGCCCCATGGCATTCTTCCCCGGCATTGCGCGCGCGAGGGACTTCAGTTCACGCGCCTGCGCAAGCATCAGCAGCCGCACCACCCCGTCGCGCATGGCCGTCGCCGCCGCCTCCGGATCGCTGAAAAGACGTATCGCAACACTGTCGCCCTCATCCACCAAGGCGGGCCAGGCCCGCACGCCTTCGCTCAAGAGCACGGACTCCGGAAGTTCACCGAAGTCCCAGCGCACGAGGCCCTCGGCCTCCAACCCCACGGCAGCACCCTCGCGCCTGACGTCCGCATCTGCGGCGGCCCCCTGCTGCTCCTTGAGGGCAGCCAGATCGCGCCCGGATGCGATCACGCGACCCTCACCAAGGACCTCGACGCGCATGACGAGGTGAGGTTCGACGCGAGCCGCATCCCAGGCATCAGCGGGCACCGTCACGCCGTGGTGGCGCTCGATGGCCAGCGTCAGCGCACGCAGCAGGCCGCCAGCCCGGAACTGTTCGGGCGCAAGCAGCGTCGGCATCATCGCGGCAACATGGTCCGGTACCGGTGCGAGCTCGCGCCGCACCCGCTTCGGCAGGCCGCGGATGAGCGCGACGCACTTGGGCTCTAGCAGCCCGGGAACCAGCCACTCGAGAGCCTCGGCGCGAACCTGCGGCAAAACCGCTCGGGGGACGCGCAGCGTGACGCCGTCGTCCTCGGCGCCGGGGGCAAAGCTGTAGCGCAGCTCCAGGCTGACGCCCTCGAGTTCCAGCGTGCCCGGGAAGTCGCTTTCCACGCCCACGTCGGGACGCCGCTCCAAGAGGTCGTCGAGTTGGAACCGAAGCACATCGGGATCACGCTCCTCAGCCTTTCGGCGCCAGCGCTCGAAGCGGCGCGCGTCGACCACCTCGACCGGCACCCGGGACGCGTAGAGTTCCGCAAGCCTGTCCTCCCCGACGAACAGATCCCTGCGTCGTTCCCGCGCCTCCAGGTCTCGCACGTTCTCGATCAGCGCGAGGTTATGCGCGAGAAAACTGCCGCGGGTGTCCAGATCACCGCTGGCGAGCGCATCGCGAAGGAAGATCTCCCGGGCAGCGGCCGGGTCGATACGATCGAAGGGCACCATCCGGCCCTCGACGATGGGCAGCCCGTAAAGAGTGACCCGTTCGGCAACCATCACGCGGCCGCGCCGGCGCTGCCAGCGCGGCGCATCGTATTGCCGCTTGACCAGATGTCCTGCTTCCGACTCGACCCAACTCGGATCGATTACGGCCGCTATTCGGGCGTAGACCCGCGAGGTCTCGACAATTTCCGCCGCCATCAGCCATGGCGGCTGGGTCTTGAACAGCGCCGATCCGGGGAACACCTGGAAGCGCAGGCCACGAGCACCGAGGTAGTCCTGTTTTTCTGCACGCATGCCGATCTGGCTGAGGAGTCCAGGAAGCAGCGCCCGGTGAACCACATCGGCCGCCGGGTCAAAGGGTTTCACCGCCCACCCACGGTCCCGGCAGACCCTGATCAGCTGCCGCTGCAGGCCCCACCACTCGGAAAGCCGCATCCAGGACAGGAATCGACGCTCGCAAAGTCGGCGCAACGCTGAGCGTGAATGCTCCGAGCGCTGCTGCTCGAACCACTGCCAGAGACGTAGATAGCCAACGAAGTCCGACTTCGGATCACGCCATTCGGCATGGGCCTCGTCCGCCGCCTGAGTCTTGTCGAGTGGCCGCAGGCGCGGGTCCTGCAGCGACAGTGCCGCAACGATGCAGATGACTTCCGCGACGCAGTTCTTCTCCCGGGCCGAAACCAGCATGCGGGCGAGTCTGGGATCGAGCGGCAGCGCGCAGAGATCACGGCCGATGGCGGTGAGGGCGCCCGCGTCATCGAGGGCACCGAGTTCCTCGAGGAGACGCCTGCCATCGGAAAGCGCCTTCGGTTCCGGTGATTCGAGAAAGGGGAAGTCCTCGGGATCGCCGAGGCCGAGGTCCTTCATCTGCAGAACCACGGCCGCCAGATTCGTGCGCAGAATCTCAGGGTCCGTGAACGCGTCGCGGGCGAGAAAGTCTTCCTCTGCATACAGACGGAAACAGATACCTGGCGCGATGCGTCCACAGCGACCGGCACGCTGTTCCGCGCTCGCACGGGAGATGGGCTCCACCGGCAGGCGCTGCAGTTTACTGCGGTAGCTGTAGCGGGAAATGCGGGCCAGACCGGGATCGATCACATAGCCGATCCGCGGCACCGTCAGCGACGTTTCCGCCACGTTGGTGGCCAGGACGATCCGCCGCCCCCTGCCCGGCGCGAACACACGCTGCTGTTCGGCCGCGGTCAGCCGAGCGTAAAGTGGCAGCACTTCCACGCCGGGCCACTGCAGTCGATCGCCCAGGAAGCGTCCAAGGTCGCGAATGTCCCGCTCGCCGGGAAGAAAAACCAGCACGTCACGCGCCATGGGTGGTGTGCCCTCACCGCGGCGCTCGAGGTCGCGGATGGCATTGAGCGCGGCGAGGACGCCGCCTTCAAGCGAAGGCTCCACCGTTCCCTCGTCGTCGGCGAGCTGAGCCTCTGGCGGGAGATAGCGGATCGCCACCGGAAAGGTTCGACCCGAGACGTTCAGCACCGGGACCTCAGCGCCGGCGCGGCGGAAATGCTCGGCAAAGCGCTCCACGTCGATGGTGGCAGAGGTGATGATGAGCTTCAGATCGGGCCGCCGGGGCAGCAGACGCGCCAGGTAGCCAAGCAGAAAATCGATGTTGAGACTGCGCTCGTGGGCTTCGTCGATGATCAGGGTGTCGTACTGCAGCAGGTCCGGATCCGTGCGCGTTTCCGCGAGCAGGATGCCGTCCGTCATCACCTTGATGAGCGCATCAGCGCCGATCTTCGCCTCGAACCGGGTCTGGAACCCGACTCGATCCCCTACCGGCGTAGCCAGCTCCTCGGCAATGCGGGCCGCGACGCTGCGCGCGGCAATACGCCGCGGCTGGGTGTGGCCAATCGAACCAAGCGCGCCCCGACCTGCGGCCAGAGCAAACTTGGGCAACTGAGTGGTCTTGCCGGATCCGGTCTCACCGGCCACGACCAGCACCTGATGAGATTCGAGCGCCGCGCGGATCTCTTCGAGATGGCCAGTAATCGGGAGCTCTTCGGGAAACGTCAGCGGCGGCACCCGTTCCCGTCGGGCGCCAACGGCCGCGGAGGACCGCTCCAGGAGTGCAGCGAGCCTGGCTTCGAGCCGATCACAGGGCTGTCCGCGCCGCCTGCGGACGGCGATACGTCGCGCCAGACGCTCGAACTCACCGCGGTCGCGGGCAAGCAATTCCGAGGCGGGATCGGGTTCAGACGAATGTGACACGACTGTCGTCCGCAGGCAGGACTGCTTCGGACCAGGGCGCGGGCAGCGCCGGGAGCGAACTCACTTGGTGAGCTGGTTCATCGCCTCTTCGAGTCCGCGGATCGTCAGCGGATACATATGACCGCCGACCAGCTCGCGGATCATCTCCACCGACGACGAATATTCCCAGGTATCGCGCGGGGTGGGATTGATCCATACCAGCTTGTCGTAGATTTCGCTGAACCGCTGCATCCACAGGGCGCCCGGTTCCTCGTTCCAGTGTTCGACGCTGCCGCCCGCGTGCGTAATCTCGTACGGCGCCATGGTGGCATCGCCGACGAAGATGACCTTGTAATCGTGGGCATACTTGTTGAGCACCTGCCAGGTGGACATGCGCTCGGCGGCGCGACGCCGATTGTCCTTCCACACCGACTCGTAGAGGAAGTTGTGGAAGTAGAAGTACTCCATGTGCTTGAACTCGGTCCGGGCGGCGGAGAACAGCTCCTCGCAGACCTTGACGTGGGCGTCCATGGAACCGCCGATGTCGAAGAAACACAGCACCTTGACCGTGTTCTTCCGCTCCGGCCGCATGCGGATGTCGAGCAGGCCGCCGTTATGGGCGGTAGAACGGATCGTACCGTCCATGTCCAGCTCTTCGTCCTTGCCGGTGCGCGCCAGCTTGCGCAGACGACGTAGCGCCACCTTGATGTTGCGGGTTCCGAGTTCGACCGAGTCGTCCAGGTTCTTGAACTGGCGCTGGGCCCAGGCCTTCTTTCCCTTCTTCTTCTTGCCCTTGCCTTGCCTGCCGCCGGAGCCGTTCGGGCCCTCACCGCCCTGCCCCATGCGGTCGCCCTTGCCCTGGCCGCCCTCGTCCTCGCCTTCACCCTCACCGCTCTGCTGCGAGGCCTCTTGCTGTGCCTTGCGGAACTCCTCGATGAGCTTCTCGAGCCCGCCCATGGAGTTGATCTTCTCCAGATCCTCCGGCGTCAGCGACTTCTCGAACTCACGGCGGAGCCACTCGTCGGGGATCAGTGCCTCGAGTAGACCATGCAGATCGTCAAGCCCCTTGAAATAGGCACCAAAAGCCTGGTCGAACTTGTCGTAGTGCTTCTCGTCCTTGACCAGGCAGGCGCGGGAAAGCAGGTAGAAGTCGTCCACATCGCCGTAAACCACCCGCTTCTGCATCGCCTGCAGCAAATCGAGCAGCTCACGGATGGTGACCGGCACCTTGTGGCGACGCAGCGTGTAGAAGAAGTCGATCAGCATTCCTTTACTCCTGCCCGGAGACCTCGCGGAACCGACCGCTCACCCGCGACTGTCCCTCCGATGCATGAACGCCAGCCGTTCGAGCAAGTGCACATCCTGCTCGTTCTTCACCAGCGCGCCGTAAAGCGGCGGAATGGCCTTGGATGGATCCCGTTCGGTGAGGATCTCTTCGGGGATGTCGTCCGCCATCAGCAGCTTAAGCCAGTCGATCAGCTCCGAAGTCGAAGGCTTCTTCTTCAGACCCGGCACCTTGCGCACGTCGAAGAAGATGTCCATCGCTTCCTTTACGAGGTCTTGCTTGATCCCGGGATAGTGCACTTCCACGATCTGCTGCATCGTCTCGCGATCGGGGAAGTTGATGTAGTGGAAGAAACAGCGGCGCAGGAAGGCGTCCGGCAGCTCCTTCTCGTTGTTGGAGGTGATCACTACCAGCGGACGATGCGCCGCCTTGACGGTTTCGCCGGTCTCGTAGACGAAGAACTCCATGCGGTCGAGTTCCTGCAGGAGGTCGTTCGGGAACTCGATATCCGCCTTGTCGATCTCGTCGATCAGCAGCACACACCGCTCGGAGGAGGTAAACGCCTCCCAGAGCTTGCCCTTCTTGATGTAGTTCCGGATGTCGTGCACGCGCTCGTCACCGAGCTGAGAGTCGCGCAGGCGGGAAACCGCGTCATACTCGTAAAGGCCCTGCTGGGCCTTGGTCGTGGATTTGATGTGCCAGGTGATCAGCTGCATGCCGTGGGACTGGGCCACCTCCTCGGCGAGCAGCGTCTTGCCGGTGCCGGGCTCTCCCTTGATCAGCAGCGGGCGCTCAAGAGTGAGGGCGGCCTCGACGGCGAGCGCGAGTTCGTCGGTGACGATGTAGGTATCCGTGCTGTCGAATCTCATGCGGGACGACCACTCCTTACGGGTCCGGTGAAGCCACGGCAGCGGGGCCGGTGCGCAAACAAGCCGCCTAGATTAATGAGCCCCCCGGGGGACTTCAAGGCGAGGGAGACGAGCGGCGCGCCCCCAGGTAGACGCGCAGGACGGTGGCGATGATCAGCGCGAGGAGCGCCAGCGCCCAACCCACGACAAGCATCATGAGCGCGCCGACGGGGTCGCCGTCCCGCTGCAGGAAGGCCTCGAACAGGAACACGATCCAGGCCGGCGCGTATGCCCCCTCGAACCCCTCCGCTGGCACCAGCAGCGTCCCCGCCACCAGAAAGCGCAGGAGATCACGCAGAAATGCCGGGCGGATCCAGCGCGTGAGCCAGTACCCGCCCGCCATCAGCAGCAGCGTCGCGATGCCCCAGACCAGCCAGGCAACGGTGTAGGCCACGTCAGTACTCCACCCAGCGGATCACGTGCTCGTCCAACCCGTCCGGATGGACGTGAGCCTCGGACAGCGCCCGGCCACGAATCGAGATGCCTGCTCTGTGGACCGACTCCGGGTCACCAGAGACCAGCGGATGCCATGACGGTAGATCGCCGCCTTCCGCGAGGATCCGGTAGGCGCAGGTGGTGGGCAGCCAGGCGAAGGCACTCGCCTCCTCGGGTCCGATCCGGACGCAGTCGGGAACGAGTTCGTGGCGCTCGGGATAGCGGGTACAGCGGCAGGCATCGAGGTCCAGCAGGTGGCAGGCGACACCCGTATAGGCCACTTCGCCGCTGTCTTCGTCTTCGAGCTTGATGAGACAGCAGCGCGCACAGCCATCACACAGCGACTCCCACTGCGCATCGCTCATCTCAGCAAGCGTGAGCCGCTCCCAGAAGGGTCGTTCAGCCACGGTCAGCCTCGTCCTTCGGCGGCGGGAACTGCAAGTAGTAGCCACGCTCTGCAATGGCTGCGAGCACTGCGGGAGCCTCCGCCTGGGCAAGCTTGCGTTCCGGCGTGAGATTGAGGCGCATCGCAGGCTCCGGGCGGCCGAAGTGCAGCATCAGCGCCTCGGGAACGCGCGCCAGACCTTCCCGCAGGTCCACGAACAAATAGGTTCCCTCCCGGCGGGAGCTGCGGAAAATCTGGACGAGACGGCCCTCGCTCATGCCTCGCGATCCTCGCGCAACGCCTGGAGCTCCGCGCCCAGCACGTCCCAGCGCCACCCAGTGAGCGCTTCCGGCCAGTCCGTGCCAGCGCCGGCCAGAAACAGGGGCTCGATGAGCCGTTTGCGGGTCAGCAGCTCGTCGGCAAGGCCGAGACGCTGGGCATGGGCCCTGGCACGCTGGCGGAAGGCTTTCATGCGTTGATTCCCGGCGCGACTCATGGGCGCAGGCGGGGGCGGCGGCAGCTCGTCATCCGCGAGCCGTCTCGCTTCCTCGATGAGGTCAATGAGCTCGTTGCCCCAGCGCCGCTGCGCACCCGGGGGAAGCCCCGCGTCCGCCAACCCATCGCTGCGCTGCGGCAACCGCTCTGCGAGCCGGAGCAGTTGATCGTCCTTCAAGAGCCAGCCTTTCGGGCGGTCGAGCTCGCGCGCCCTACGCTCCCTCCAGGCGGCCAGGCGCTGCAGCGCCGCGAGACCACGCCGGTCGAGCGTTCCGGCCCCCTTGACGCTGCGCCAGGCAGACTCAGGGCCAGGCCGCTCCAGCACTTCGGAGACGAGCCGGTCGCACTCTTCCTCGAGCCACTTCACCCTTGCGTCACGCTCGAGCGCTGCGATCTGCCGCGAGCGCAGCGGCAGGAGCAGCGCGACGTCCAGGGCCGCGTAACGGAGCTGAGAAGAGCTCAGCGGTCGCTGCAGCCAGTCGGAGCGGGTCGCACCCTTGTCCAGCTCGACACCGAACTCACTGTGCACCAGTTCCCGGTAGCCTATGCCGTAGCGACTACCGCAGAAAGCGGCAGCGATCTGCGTGTCGAACAGCGCTCGCGGTCGGGCGCCGCAGAAGGTCATCAGCACCTCCACATCCTCGCTGCAGGAGTGCATGACCTTTTCAGTTTCCGGGTCTTCGAGCAGTGCCTTCAGCGGCGACGGGTCGGAAAGCGTCAGCGGATCCACCAGCGCGATGCGCTCGTCGATGCAGAATTGCACCAGGGCAAGCTTCGGGTAGAACGTGTCGGTGCGTTCGAACTCCGTGTCCATTGCCACGCTGCCCGCAGCCGCCGCGCGCTCGCAAAGTGCCGCGAACTCCGCATCGCCGCCGATCCAGCGCGCTTCCTCTACCATCGCCTGCATGGTACCCGGAGACATCAGGACAACCTGATCCGACCGCTGAAAGCATGTGACAGCGTGCCCCCGTCCACGAACTCGAGTTCGCCCCCCACCGGAACCCCGTGGGCAATGCGACTCACCGCGACGCCGGCGGCACGGATCCGCTCTGCCAGATAGTGGGCGGTAGCCTCGCCCTCCACCGTAGCGTTGGTAGCCAGAATGACCTCCTCTATGGACTCATTGCCGAGACGCGCGAGCAGCTCGGGCACACCGATATCTTCGGGTCCGACGCCGTCGATGGGCGACAGGCGTCCCATCAGTACGAAGTAGCGGCCGCGATAACCACCGGCAGTCTCGATGGCCAGCAGATCCGAAGGCGTTTCCACCACGCAGAGCGTACCGGCATCGCGTTCGGGATCAGCGCAGACTTCACACAACTCCGCTTCGGCCAGCGCCCTGCACAGTCGGCAATGACCGACCCCGGCTACTGCCGCCATCAAGGCGCCTGCTAGCCGCGTCGCCGCATCCCGGTCGCGCTCGAGCAGATGCAGCGCCATGCGTTGTGCGGAACGTGGGCCGACGCCGGGCAGGCGACGCAGCGCCGTTACCAGATCACCGAGCAGTCCCGATTGCAGGCGCGCCACGATTCAGAACAGCTTCAGCCCGGGCGGCAGCGGCAAACCGGCCGTCAGTTCGGACATCTTTTCCTGATTGGCGCGCTCGACGCGCCGCACCGCATCATTGACGGCCGCAGCGAGCAGATCCTCGAGTACTTCCTTGTCTTCGGTAAGCAGCGAGGGGTCGATCTCGACCCGGCGTACGTCGTGGCGACCGGTCATGGTGACGCGGATCAGACCTGCGCCGCTTTCGCCGACGACCTCGAGGTTGGCCAGAGTAGCCTGAGCCTCCTGCAGGCGCTCCTGCATCTCCTTGGCCTGCTTCATCATGTCGCCGAAGGGGCCTTTCACGTCACTTTCTCCAGGTTGGTTATGGTTTCGCAGGTGCGGCTTCGCGAGGACGCCTGCGCGAGGACGCCTGCGCGAGGACGCCTGCGCGGATATGCCCGCACCCAGACTTCGTCGCGACGAGCGGTCCGCGCGCAGTGTACACGGCCCGGGAACCGCCCTCAGCCGCGGGGGCGAATGCTGTCCCGCTGTACGGAGGCATCGAAGGTCTCGATCAGCGTCCGGACCGTGGCATCGGCAGCGATAGCCCGCTCTGCCTCGAGCTGCCGCTGTGCTTTCTCTCGTGCCGCCTGCTGCGCCGGTGTCTCGTCAGTCGGCACCGCGACTCGGATTTCGACCTTCATGCTGCGTCCGAGCAGCGCGGCCAGAGCCTCCTCCAGCCGACCAACGTGGACCTCGGCGTTAAGCGGTTCAGCAGCCGGGTCGAGCCGCAGACGCACTCGGTCCGCTTCGACCGTTTCCGGCAGGCAATGGTTCACCAGCTCTGCCGTGAGGCCGGTCAACTCCAGCCGGGCGATGACGTCGCGCCAGTGCTCGGAACCCGCCAGCGGCGGTGGCGCAGCCGAAACCGCCTCCGGCTTCGAAGCCGTGCCATCGCCAGCGGGCGCAGCATGCAGCTGCGTTGCTTTGCGCGTCTCGGCGCCGAGCTCGCCCGCGAGGCTATCCGACTCCGCAAGACCTGCACCGGCGCCGGAGACCTCGATGGCATTCGCGGCCACGGGCAGTGACCGGGTACGACCGTTCCGGCCCCCTGCCCCAACGGCCGAGCCGACCGGAGCGGCGCCCGGGACCGAGGTCGCGCTGCCTTCGGCTTCTTCACCGGCGGCGACCGGCTCACTTCCGGAGTGAGAAGATCGTTCCTCTGAACCGGAGGTATCGGGGCGGAATGCCAACATCCGCAGCAGAGTCATCTCGAAACCGCTTCTCGGGTCAGGCGCGAACGGCAGGTCCCGCTGGCCGGTCAATGCGATCTGGTAGTAGAGCTGGATGTCCTCTGCGGCGAGCCTGCCCGCCATAGTGACCACCAGTGCGCCGATGCGGTCGCCGGCGCCAGAAGGCGCAGCCGAGGGGACCGCCTGGACCACCGCGATGCGATGCAGTACCGCCATCAGCTCACGCAGAACGGCGGCGAAATCGGCCGCGTGCTCGGCCAGGTCCGCGCAGCAGTCGAGCAGCGCCTGCCCGTCGTGCACTGCCAGCGCTTCCAGAATGCGCTCCAGCGCAGCCTGGTCAATGGTCCCGAGCATGCGTGCCACTTCTTCCGCCGCCAGCCGACCATCGCCGAAGGCTATGGCCTGGTCAGTCAGGCTCAGAGCGTCCCGCATGCTGCCGTCTGCGGCCCGGGCCAGCGCCCACAGCGCCTCGCCTTCCGCACTGATCCCTTCCTCGGCGAGCACCATCTCCAGGTGGCTGACGATACGGTCGGGCGTCAGGTTCTTGAGGTGGAACTGGAGACACCGCGACAGCACCGTGACCGGCAGCTTCTTCGGATCCGTGGTCGCGAGCAGAAACTTCACGTGCGGCGGCGGCTCCTCCAGCGTCTTCAGCAGCGCATTGAAACTGGCGCCGGAAAGCATGTGGACCTCGTCGATGAGGTACACCTTGTAGCGGCCACGGGTAGGAGCGTACTGCACGTTCTCGAGCAGTTCCCGCGTTTCCTCGACGCGGCTGCGGGAGGCGGCGTCGACCTCGATCAGATCGACGAAACGCCCCTCGCCGATCTCCCGGCAGCTCGTGCACACACCGCAGGGCTCCGGCGTCACCCCGGTCTCACAGTTCAGGCAGCGGGCGAGAATGCGGGCGACTGTGGTCTTACCAACGCCACGGGTCCCCGTGAACAGGTAGGCATGGTGCAGCCGCTCTCCGGCGAGCGCATTGATCAGGGCGCGCAGGACATGATCCTGACCCGCCATGGCAGCGAACGACGTGGGGCGCCACTTGCGCGCGAGCACTTCGTAGCTCATCGGGTTTCCACAACAGAGAAAGTGACGGATGCGAGCGCGCGGTGACTCGATCCGGTCGACACAGGGCGCCTACAATAAGCCGATGCGGCCATTCTTTCATCGTGACTTTCTCTGCATCGGTCATCGGGGCGCACCCGAAGCTGCCCCGGAGAACACCCTGAGCAGTTTCGCACTGGCGATCGCCCAGGGTGCGGACGCCATCGAACTCGACGTTCAGCTGGTCGAGGACACTCTTGTCGTCATTCATGACGATGAGCTCGACCGCACCACGACCGGGAGTGGGCGAGTCGATGCCATCAGCCTGGAGGCTTTGCGCGGCCTGGATGCAGGAGGTGGCGAGAGAGTTCCTCTACTGAGCGAGGTCCTCGACCTGGCGGTGGATAAGGTCGGGGTCAACATCGAACTCAAGGGTCGAGGCACCGCGGAACCAACAGCCGCGCTCCTGCGCGAGCGCGGCCAGGTGCCCGCGGGCATTCTGCTCTCAGCCTTCGACCACAGGGAACTTGCGGCAGCACGGGCGGTGGCGCCCGAATACCCCCGGGCCGCGCTGTTCGGTCGTCTGAGAGGGAATCCCATCAAGGCGAGCCTGGCCGTGGGCGCGGTAGCCATGAACCTGCACCGGCGGACGGCGCGCGCCGACCTCATCGGCAGCGCGCGCGATGTCGGGCTCGCGACCCTCGTTTACACCGTCAACGATACCGATGAGGCTCTGAAGCTGCGGCACATGGGGGCAGCCGGCATCTTCACCGACGTCCCCGAGCGGATCCTGCAAGCACTCGGTCGCGGCAGTCAGACGTCGCGCTCGAGTGCCGTCAGCTCCCGGGCCAGCGTGAATTCGCGCGACGTCACGTAGCCCTCCATGCGCCGCAGCCGGGCCTCCATGTCCGTGAAGCGCAGTCGGAGGCTGCGCATGCCGGGCCGCGGCGCGAATCGACTGCCGAGTTCCGGCGCGGGAGACGGCTCCGAGGCGAGACGCGCGGGATCGGTGTAATGCCGGCCGTTGCCTGCGGGCCGCCGGGCCAGCAGGAACAGGCCGGCGATATAGGCCCAGAACATGAGAAAGGCGTTGAACAGGAACAGGCTGATCGCCACCAGACGCACCACCCAGGGTTCGACGCCCAGGTAGCGGGCGATGCCGGCGCAGACGCCGCCGAGCCAGGCGCGTTCCGGATCCCGATAAAGGTCGCGAAGCCAGCCATTCGAGCGTTTCGCCGTGACGTGCAGGCCAGTCAATGCCGGATCGGGCTGGCCAGCAGCATCCCGCGGATCAGCTTCGGCCGACTCCTCCAGCTGCCGACGCAGGCGACGGGCACGCAGTTCCAGGTCTTCTGCCAGACGTGCCGCCCGCTGCCCGACCGCCCCGCGTGCACTCACAGCCAGTTCGTCTACGGCCTGTTCGAGTCGCCGCAGCTTCTCCTTGAGCTCGCGTTCCTCTGGTCTGCTCTGATCGCTCGCGCTCACTTCGCTATCTCCTCGGTCATTCGCTCCGGCAGGATCCTGCCTTCCGGCGCCGCCACTGCGCGCCAATCACATCCGGCGCGCCCGTTCCCGCCAGCCCGGCGCTTCCACGTCCAGGATCGACTCCAGCGTCTCGATCCGATCGAGCATGCGCTCAGCCTGATCGGCAAGCTCCTCGAGCTCACGTCGCTCCTCGGCGTTGAGCCCGGCGCCGGCGAGGCGCTTGCTGCGGTAGTGCAGTACCAGCCAGACCGGCGCAACGAACAGAACGAACAGGACGACGGGAACGAACAGTACGGTCAGTACGTCCATGATTCAGGGTTCCTTTCAGTTTCCGGACCCCTTCGGGGGGTCGCTCGGGTCCCTGTGCGCGTCGCCTTCCGCCACCTGACCGCCGGTCCGCCCCAGGCGCCGCTTCAGCGCCTCGAGTTCCGCATCGATCTTGTCGTTGGCTTCGAGTTCGGCGATTTCGTCGGCAAGGCTACGGGAGCCCAGGTCGTAGGACTCGACCTGCCCCTCGAGGTCATCCATGCGGCGCTCGTAGTGCTCGAAGCGCCCCATCGCGTCATCGATGCTAGCGCGGTGCAGCTGTTTCCGCACGCCGAGCTGGCTCTGCGCAGTGCGGTTGCGTACGACCAGAGATTTCTGTCGGGCGCGGGCGTCCTTCAGCTTCGCCTGCAGCTTGCCGATGTCATCGGACAGTCGGGCGATGCTGTCATCGAGGGCGGCGATCTCCGCATCGATCGTTTCCACTTCGGCATCCAGGCGCGCCCTTTCCATGAGCGCCCCGCGGGCGAGGTCCTCGCGGTCCTTGCGCAGGGCGATCTCCGCCTTCTGCTCCCACTCGGCCCCCTCGCGCCGCAGCCATTCCTGGCGGCGCTGCAGTTCCTTGCGGTCGGCTATAGCCTTCGCGGACGTGGTGCGAACCTCGACCAGCGTTTCTTCCATTTCCTGAATAATCAGCCGCACCATCTTTTCCGGATTCTCGGCCTTGTCGAGCAGGGACGTGAGATTCGAATTGATGATGTCGGACAAGCGCGAGAAGATGCTCATGAATGCTCTCCTGGTGGCTTCCTGAGTGCCATCGAGCAGTGTCGATGACACCACGTTCGCTGTACCTCTAACAGGATCCGTGCCAGACCGCAGGATTCTGCACAACACGCTGTTTTAATTAGTTTTTCGAGCGCGCACCCAGCTTCCATGGAATGGGTGTATGATCGTGCAAGTAGCCACTGCCGCCACTCATTGGCGAAAATCACCATGCCGAGCCGTCACGAACATCTGCTCGACGCCGCCCGCCACCGCGAGCGGCTGATCGGTGAATCGTCGGCTTTCCTCCGCACCATGGATGCGGTGTCGGATATCGCCCCGCTGGAGAAACCCGTGCTCGTGGTCGGCGAGCGCGGTACGGGCAAGGAGGGGGTCGCCGAGCGTATCCATTACCTCTCAGGGCGCTGGGAAGGTGCCTTTCTGAAGCTCAACTGTGCTGCCATCACCGAAACCCTGCTCGAGTCCGAGCTGTTCGGGCACGAAGCAGGCGCCTTCACCGGAGCTACCCGATCGCACCAGGGTCGCTTCGAGCGGGCGGATGGTGGCACCCTGTTCCTGGACGAGCTCGCCGCCGCTTCCCTGCTCGTGCAGGAGAA
The DNA here is from genome assembly GCA_007131295.1 of Pseudomonadales bacterium. Classification (GTDB taxonomy): domain Bacteria; phylum Pseudomonadota; class Gammaproteobacteria; order Pseudomonadales; family Azotimanducaceae; genus SLTB01. The sequence continues at coordinate 17,697 of SLQW01000070.1, forward strand.
GATCCTGAGGGTCATCGAGTACGGCGAGTTCGAACGGCTGGGTGGGAGCAAGACCCTGACCACCGATATCCGCCTGATCGCCGCGACCAACGAAGATCTCCCCACCCTGGCCAGCCAGGGTCGCTTTCGAGAGGACCTGCTGGACCGACTGGCGTTCGACGTCATCACCTTGCCGCCCCTGCGGGCGCGCAAGGAGGACATTCCGATTCTCGCCATGCACTTTGCCGTGCGGATGGCAACGGAGCTGGGCCGGGAGATGTTTCCGGGCTTTTCCACGAGTGCCCTGGACCGACTCGTGGAGCATCCCTGGCCCGGTAACGTGCGCGAACTGAAGAACGTGGTGGAACGTGCCGTGTACCGCTCCGCCGATCCGGAGGCGGAGGTCGAGGAAATCACCTTCGACCCGTTCGACTCGCCGTGGCGTCCGGCGGTCATTACGCGTCCAGAGACCCAGACCACACAGTCTGCTGAGGCCCGCAGCGGCAGCAGCGCGAACCGACGGCCTGAATTGCCCCTCGATTTCAGGGAGCACATCCAGGAGTACGAGATCGAACTGCTCCAGCACGCCCTGGAAGCCAACCAGTTCAATCAGAAGCGCACCGCGGAGCAGCTCGGGCTCACCTACCACCAGCTACGCGGCTACCTGCGCAAGTATCCACTGCTGAATCCTCCGGAGCGCGCAGGATGAAGCGAGCGCGGGTGGCGCTCGTCACCCTCGCACTGTTTTCGGTGGCCTCTGCGAGCGCGGGCATCAGTCTGGATCCCAACCCACCGGAGCCGGGCCGCCCGCTCGGAGTGACGATCGAGGAAACGCTGCGCGTCTCCGCAGAGGAGCTGATGCTGAGCGATCCCCTGCGGGAGCGAGAGATAGCCCGCTTCCGCTTCGGCCGCTTCCCGCCGGCGGAACTGCGCTTCGACCTCCCGGAGGACAGTTGGTCGCTCACCATCGAGCTGTTCGCTGATGGGGTGGTAATGGCACGCCTGCCGATGGATGGAATGTTCCTGTTGACGAGGCCTGACGAAATCGCCGGGCCACTTCCGGGAGACTCCTTCGTCCACTGTGACACGCTCCCACCGGAGACCACCGCCGCGGACGACCGCGCGCCGCTCATCGCATGGATCGAAGGCTGTATCCTGGATCATGCGCCGCTGCGGGGCCGCGACCTGCGTGCGATGGATCTCTCAGACCGCAGCCTGTGGCGGGCGGATCTGCGCGCCGCCGACCTCTCAGACGCGCGTATGCGTCATGTCGAACTCGGTGGCGCCAGTCTCGCCGGCGCGCGCCTCGACGGCGCGGATCTCGTCGGGGCGCGCCTCGAACTTGCCGACCTGCAGGGCGCCAGCCTGGTCGTGACTGATCTCGACGGCGCCGACCTTCGCAACGCGGATCTACGCGATGCCGATCTCTCGCACGCCAGCTTGAGCAATGCGGACCTCTCCGGGGCGCGGCTGCAGGGTGCTATCCTCGACGATACGGATTTCACCGGCGCAATCTGTCCCGACGGCACGCGTTCGAAGCACAGCTGCAGGAATCACCTGGAACTGCCCTGAACGGATCGTGTGCCGGACATCACTCCGGATCGAGATCACCCATGGCACCGGCTGCATGCGGCACCGGCTGGCCAGACACGAACGCCTCGAGCATGGCGTTGACCTGCTCCGGATCGTCCTGCTGCACCCAGTGGGAAGCCTCCGGAAGATAACGAACGGTCAGCGGATTCACCCAGGCATCGGTGCCGTAAGTCGTAGCCTTGCACAGTGCTACGTCCTGTTCGCCCCAGACCAGCAGCGTCGGGACGTCGATGGCCGGAAACCCCATCGCGGACTGTCGGCGTGCACCCCCACCGCCGATCAGCGCCCGGTAATAGTTGATCATTGCCCTCAAGGCCCCAGGTTGCCGAGCGTTGCGGGCGAACACTTCAGCATCGGCCTCACTGATACGTCCTGCAGCCACCGTGCCCTCGGAAAAGATACGGCCAATTGCCGCAGCGTCCTTCCGGCCAAGCAGCTTCTCAGGCAGCACCGGAATCTGAAAGAAAAGTGCGTACCAGGAGCGCCGACGCTGTTGGGGATTGCTGCGGTACTCGCGCGCCATGGGGCCGGGGTGTGGCACATTCATGATCACCAGCCGCGCAAGCGGCCGGATTCTGCGCATGGCGAAATACCAGGCGATTACGGCGCCCCAGTCGTGAGCAATCAGCGTCACTTCCTCTTGGCCTGCGGCGTCGATCAGGGCCGCGACATCCGTGAGCAGGTGCTCGATGGCGTAGTCCCGAACCCGAGGTGGTCGGGAACTGCGGCCGTAGCCACGGAGATTCACCGCCCAGGCCAGGTAGCCGAGACGCGCCAGCATTGGAAGCTGGTGCCGCCAAGCATGAGCATGCTCGGGAAAGCCGTGGAGCAACAAAGCAAGCCCTTTAGGCGCGCGCCCCTGGGGCGAAGTGGTCTGCGGCTGCGCCTCGATGACTTCGAAGGTGAGACCGTTCGCATCGACCAGACGGGTCGAAGGGGGCGCGCTTTCACGCCCCACGGCTGAAGTATTCATCCCCACTCCCTCCTGGTCGGCGCGAGCGCGACGGCCACACACCAGCGCCAGCGGATCCGAGGTGGCAGCCCCACCCAGCCGCACTTCGGCACACGTTCCGCCGCTACCGCTGCTCCCTTCCGGGCCTGACGGGGTTCACGGCTTCACGTTGCGAAGGGACCGGGCGGACTGCCATTGCCTCGATGACGCTGCATGGTGAACGGGATGACGGATCGGGTCCAGCCAGACCGTCCCGAGCGAGCACTCAGGAATCGCGGAAGTTGCGCTCGAGACGTTCCTGGCGGGCTTTCGCTTCCGCACATAACGTTGCCGTGGGTCGCAACAGCAGGCGGTCGATGCCGATGGGTTCACCCGTCTCTTCGCACCACCCGTAGCTACCGTCTTCGATGCGCTTCAAGGCTTCATCGATCTTCGGCAGGAGCTTGGACTCGCGGTCAGCAATGCGCAGGCGCAAGCGATTATCTTCCTCATTCAGCGCCCGATCGAGTTCGTCGGTCTCACGCTGCGCGTCGGCCAACCTCGCCCGCGCTTCCTCGATGTGTCCGATCGTCTCCTGCTTGAGTTCGAGTAATCGCTGCTTGAAGAACGCGAGTTGATCCGCGTTCATGTAGTCCTTCTTGGGTGCGCGCTTGATCTGCTTCTCAGTGAGCATCAGGCCGATCCCGCAGGTCTCCGTACCAGAGTTTCCAAGAAATTCCGAGCGCCAGGGGCAGGCTCGAAATCAGCAAGGCGCGGATTCTATAGTACGCCCTGCTTCCGTGCCATGGTTTTCCGGAACCCTCCGGATTGCGTGGTGGTGGCCGCTGCGCTACCCTCCGGCGCCTTACGGAGAGGTGGCCGAGCGGTCGAAGGCGCACGCCTGGAAAGTGTGTATACGGTAACCCCGTATCGAGGGTTCGAATCCCTCCCTCTCCGCCAAAACAAGAAGGGGCCCATCGGGCCCCTCCTTGTTTTGATGGACAGGGGGCCTAGGATTCGAACCCCTGTTCGACGAATCGGCAGGATTGCCGATTCGGTCGTCAAGCGTAGCGCAGACGCCTGAGCGTTTTCCGCTCAGGGCGCGGGCCAGGATGGCCCGCGAACCATCCCTCCCCCACAATGCAGCGACAACCCCAACCCCCGTTCGACGAATCGGCAGGATTGCCGATTCGGTCGTCAAGCGCAGCGCAGACGCCTGAGCGCGCAGCGCTCCCCTTTCACGTTCACGCGCGCGTCCCCTCGAGTACCTGTCGAACTTTCGCGGCCAGTTCGTCCTTGCGGTAGGGCTTGTTCAGCAGCTGTACGCCGGGCTCGAGCCGGCCCTGGTGAACGATCGCGCTCTCCGTATATCCGGACGTGAACACCACCGGGAGATTTGGGCGGACCAGGCGAGCAGCGTCGGCCAGATCACGACCACTCATGCCGCCGGGCATCACCACATCCGTGAACAGCAGATCGAAATCTCCGGCCTGCCGCAACGCCTCCAGCCCCTCGGGTCCGCTGCTTGCGACCACCACACGGTAGCCCAGGCTTTCCAGCTGGCTCTGGGTATATTCGCGCACCAGCTCGTCGTCCTCCACCAGCAGGATTCTTTCGCCTGCTCCACGCTGAACCTCAGCTTGCTCGCTGTCTACGCCAGCGTCCTCAGAGGATAGCGCGCGAGGCAGATGCAGCCGCACCGTGGTGCCATGCTCGAGTTCCGAGTAGATACGCACATGGCCTCTGGACTGCCTGATGAAGCCGTAGACCATGCTCAGCCCGAGCCCGCTGCCGTGGCCGACCTCCTTGGTGGTAAAGAAGGGATCGAACACCCGCTCCAGGGTATCGGGAGCCATACCCACTCCCGTATCGGAAATCGTGATATGGACGTACTGACCCGGCGAAACGTCCGCATGCAGGCTCGCATACGCGTCGTCCAGATAGGCGTTGCCGGTTTCGATCACCAGCTTGCCGCCATGCGGCATGGCGTCGCGGGCGTTGATGCAGAGATTGAGCAGCGCGTTCTCGAGCTGGCCTTCATCCACCAGCGCAGGCCAGACAGCTGCTCCCTGAACCAGCTTGATCTCCACGTGCTCACCGAGCGTGCGCCGCAGCATCCGGTCCATGCTCACAACGAGCCGATTGACGTCGACGCTGCGCGGGTCGAGCGGTTGCTTGCGCGCGAAGGCGAGCAGGCGGGAGGTGAGTTCACCGGCGCGTTCTGCCGCGCTGCGAATCATGCCTGCCAGTTCCTGTAACTCCGCATCCTCCTGCAAGCCCTCCACCAGGAGATCGGCATTGCCGAGCATGACCGTCAAGAGATTGTTGAAGTCATGCGCGATACCTCCGGTCAGCTGACCGACAGACTCCAGGCGCTGCGCCTGCTGGAGCTGCTCTTCGAGCAGAACCTGTTCGCTGATGTCGGTATTGATCGCCATGACGGCAGACCGATCCCCTTGGCCATCCCCGGCGCCGTCCGCATCCACCAGAACCCAGTGACCTTCGACGGTGAGTGCAACCCCGTCGGCGCGGGTATGCTGCATCCGCCCACGCCACTGCCCCTCAGCGCGTACGGTTTCGAGAATCTCACCAACCTTTTCAGGCTCTGCACCCAGCACCGCCTCCAGGCTCTGCCCGACAGCAGAGTCAGAGGAATACCCGTAAATACGCTGGGCACTATGGTTCCAGAACTGAACCTGGTCGCCACCGTCGATCAGGAGGATGGCGTCGCGAGCCTGATCGAGAAGCGCCGCCTGCCGGGCCAACGCCGCCTCGGCGCGTCGACGCTCCGTTATGTCACTCATGCCGCCCACCATGCGAACGGGAGCACCCTCTGCATCCCGAAGCAGAACGGCGCGAACATCGACGTCCCGGTAGCTGCCGTCAGCATGACGGAAGCGGTACTGCTCATGCCCACGCGCTTCTTGGTTGCGAATCGAGTCGCGAATTCGGGCGACAACCCGATGGCGCTCCTCCGGATGGAGACGATCAACCCAAAGCTGCTCATCGACTTCGACTTCGGCTTCGGGGTATCCGAATACCTCTGTAAGACCCTTACTCCACCAGATGACGCCGCGGCGAAAGTCCCAGTCCCAGACCACGTCGGTGGCTGCCTCCGTCACCGCCCGAAAGCGCGCTTCCTGCTGCTCGAGCCGCTGGCGGGCTTCGATCTCGGCGTGGACATCACGGAAGTAGATCGCCAGTCCGCCGTCATCGGCCGGAAACACGCTCACTTCCACCGTCCGCCCACCGATCACCGAAGGGTGCTCGATTCGTCGGGCCTCGCGCCGAGCCATGACCTCGCGCATCACCCGCTCAAGCGGCGTCCCGAGCAACGTCGGGAAGATCTCCCATATGTTGCGCCCGATGATCTCCGACTGCGGGCGGCGGAAGAACTCGGCCGCGCGAGCATTGAGGATCGTGTAGTGCCAGTCACCATCGACCGCGACAAAGCTGTCGCTGATGCTGTCCAGCGTCAGCTGCAGCTGATTGGCGAGGCGCAGGGCCTCGTCTTCCGCCAGCACCCGGTCGTGAATGTCTATCCCGGAGCCGTACCACTTCAGGATGCGGCCGTCCGCCGCCCGCAGCGGCTCAGCGCTCACATGCATCCAGCGATGCTCACCGTCCGCACGCAGGATGCGAAACTCGACCGAGTAGCGCTGTCCGGTGCGCACCGAAGCGCCCCATGCCTGCTGAGCCCGCGAACGGTCCTCGGGTGCCACCGCATCCACCCATTCCGTCGCCGCAAGCGCCCTGACTTTCTGTCCGCTGATATCGTCGAAGCGGACGTTGGCGTAGTCCACATGGCCGTCGGGGTCCGCTGTCCAGATCAGCATGGGCAGCGCATTGGCGATGCGCTTGAAGCGATCTTCACTCATCGCCAGCACCGCCTCCGCCGACATCTCCCGGGAGATGTCCTGGAGCGCACCCTGGATGTGCGTGATGCGGCCCGAATCATCACGAACCGGCTCCGCGGTGCTCCGAACCCAGGCCCGCCGCCCTTTCGCTGTGATGATCTCGAATTCCGCCTCGATGGCTTCGCCCCCTACTGCGCACTCCTTCACCCGCTGGCGCAGAAAGTCCTGCCATTCAGGTGCGCAGTAGATCATCGCAGCCTCGGCGGGCGGGGCCTCGCCCGGCGGGAGGTCATGAATCGCGAACACCTCATCGGACCAGTCCAGGCGATCACTCGCCAGATCCAGCCGCCAGCCGCCGACGCGGGTAACCTTGCGCACAATCTCGAACAGGTTGAACGTGCGCCTGGCGTCCTCGAAGGACGATGCGGTCGCCGTAGCAAGCAGCGCCGCATCGACGTCGTCGCCGACCAGGTCACGGATGCGGCGCACAGTAAAATCCAGATCCGCCAGCAGCCGCTCGAGATCGGAGGTTCGCTCCATCAGTGCAAATACCAGGACTGATCACAAGGCAGCGGACGCGATAGCTGCGTACCACCGATACCCAATGCGGCGGGAGGCGTGCCGACGCATTGGCCACCCGCAGGCGCCAACCCCATGGGAACGGTAGCGGTCATGAGTGACAACATCCTGATCGCGCAGCAGACTCTAACGATGACTCACGTCACCGGAAGATAACCAGAGCTTAGCCCCTCGCTGCGGACTGTCCAACAATCGCTCTCCGGCGAGACGCCGCGGGTTGAGCGGCCCGGCCGCTTCTCCGACAATCCCCTCTGCTCACTCAGGACGTGCCCCGTGCGCCGCGACCATCGCCCCTACCACATCAAGCGGCTCCGTCATCGCCTCGAGCAGCTCTGGGTGCGTCACTTCCTGAAGCCTCAGCTGGACGCGCTCGGTGCGGACTTTTTGTTCATGAAGCCATGGAACATCCGCATCCACGGCCCGAACATCCGTATTGGCGACCATGTCCACGTCGTAACGAGCAGCGACCGCCATGTCTGTCTTTCTGTCTGGGAGTACCAGGGCCAGGTGGGCGCCATCGACATCGACGACCATTGCCTGGTTTGCCCAGGCGTGCGCCTCGATTCCGCCAGTGGCATCCGGATCGGCAAGGGCTGCATGCTCGCCGCTGGCGCCTACCTCACCGACGCCGACTGGCACGACCTCTATGATCGGACCCGTCCGATCGGTACAACCCGGAAAATCGTACTCGAGGACAACGTCTGGATCGGAGATCGCGCTACCGTCTGCAAGGGCGTGCATATCGGTCGCAACGCCATCGTAGCGGCCAGCGCCGTAGTGACTCGGCATGTGCCTGCAGACGTCGTCGTCGCCGGTAATCCGGCACGAGTCGTGAAACCTCTCGACGACGCCGGGCGCCCGCGTGTGACACGCTCAGACATGTTCGCCGACCCGGAAGCCCACGCTCGGTACTACGACGAACTCGAGCGTTACCTGCTCGCTGGCAACAGCACGCTGAACTGGCTGCGCAGCCTGCTATGGCCGCGCCGAAACGACTGACTACCGTTCACTGACGTGCTGTACGCAGCATCGGAGGCACTTCCTCGCGGGTGGAACGGAACGGGTTGATCTCGATACCACCGCGGCGCAGGTAGCGTGCCTGAACCGAAAGTACGCTGGGCCTGCAGCGCGCCATGATATCCACGAACATGCGCTCCACCGTCTCTTCATGGAAGCCCGTGTGGTTGCGAAAGGAGACGATGTAGCGCAGCAAGGATGCATGATCGATGGCTGGTCCAGCGTACTGAATGAGCACGGTGCCCCAGTCGGGCTGACCCGTGACCGGGCAGCAACTCCGGAGCAGATTCGAATAGAGCGATTCGCGCGCGTTCACGTCGCCATCCGCGCGCAGTAGGCCGGGCTCGACTTCGTAGTGCTCGATGCTGACGTCGAGGACGTCGAGACAACTGCCAGCGATGCGTACGACGCCATCCGCTTCCAGCTGGTCGAGGCCTACGAGCGTCACGCCGACTGGTGCCTGGGCAGCCAGCGCAAGATCCGATTCCAGCGTCCGCTGCACGTCCGCACGACTCACGAACGGCGTCTGGCTGAAGGAACCCAGGTAGAGCTTCAGGGATTTCGACTCGATGATACACGGCGAGCTGGCGGGCACCTGAACGTGAACGACGGCGACCTCGGGCCTGCCTTTGCGATTCAACCAGGACAACTCGTAGCCCGTCCAGGCATCCAAGCCGAGGAACGGCAGATTCGAACCCTCGATGCCGAGCGCCCGACGCAGCGGGCCCCGCTGCACCGACTGCAGCAATGAAGGCGTGTAGGTCGCAGTGTATCGGACCGGCTTGCCGAGTTTCAGGTCACTGTAATCCATCGGGCAGCATCTCTCCGGACCTGCAGCCGAGCGTCGGCGTCGGACAGGTGGGCAGTCAATTCATCGGCGACGAGCGGTGCCTGCCGGGCAGTGAGTGGAGATGACCGTCAGGTGCGCAAGCCCGTACCGCGCTGGAGCAGCCACAGGGACAGGAACCAGAAGACGACCACGAACGCGGCGACCGCAAAGAACGAAATGGCCACCGGCACATCGCCGCTGTAGCCGAAGAATCCGTAGCGGAAACTGGCGACCATATAGACGATGGGGTTGAAGTAGGACAGCGTCCGCCAGATACCAGGGAGCAGATCAAGCGCGTAAAACACGCCGCCAAGATAGGTCAGCGGCGTCAGCACGAAGGCAGGAATGATCGAGATGTCGTCGAACTTGTCCGCGAACAGCCCGTTTATGAAACCACCGAGCGAAAACAGCGTCGCCGTCAGCAGCAACATGCCGAGGGTAACGAACCAGTTATGGATGCGGATCTCGATGAAGAACGCAGCCATGACCGTGACGATAGCCGCGACGGCAAGACCGCGAGCCACACCGCCGGCTATGAACCCTGCGAGCATCACCGAGTTCGGAGTCGGCGACACCAACAGCGCCTCGATGCTGCGCTGAAACTTCGCCGAGAAAAACGAAGCCGAGACATTGGCATAGGCGTTGGTGATCACGGACATCATGATCAATCCGGGAACGATGAATTCCATGTAATCGAACCCGGCCATCTGGCCGATGCGACGGCCAATGATTGCGCCGAAGATCGCAAAATAAAGCGCCATGCTGATCGCAGGTGGTATCAGCGTCTGCGGCCAGATGCGCAGGAAGCGCCGGATCTCCTTGATCAGGAGCGTTCGAAAGGCGACGAAGTTGGCCTCGAAGACCGCCCGGCGACTCGTGGGAATTCCCATCTCATCCGGCGGCATGCACAAGACTCTCCGCGCTGCCTTCAGATTGGGTGAGCGCCACGAACAGCTGCTCGAGTCGGTTGCTCTTGTTACGCATGCTCCGGACCCTTATGCCTGCAGAGTCGAGACGCGCGAATACCTCATTGAGGTTCTGTCCTCGCGCGATATCCACTTCCAGACACGCCGACTCCACCCGCCGAACCTTGAACGGCAACAGGTCCGGCATCTCCTGGATCGGCTCTGCGAGGTCGAGGACCAGAGTCTCAGTGCTCAACTGCTGCAGCAGCGAACGCATCGAGGTGTTCTCGACGATTTCACCGTGGTCGATGATGGCGATGTTGCGACAGAGCGACTCGGCTTCCTCGAGATAGTGCGTGGTCAGGATGATGGTCGTACCGGCCTCGTTCATTTCCCTTAAGAAAGCCCACATGGAACGCCGAATCTCGATGTCCACTCCCGCGGTGGGCTCATCGAGAATCAGCAGCCTAGGCTCATGCACCAGGGCACGCGCGATCATGAGCCGGCGCTTCATGCCTCCAGAAAGATGTCGCGCCTGCTCGTTGCGTTTGTCCCACAGCCCAAGCTTGCGCAGATACTTCTGCGTCTGCTGGCGTGCCCGTACGCCACCGAGCCCGTAGAAACCGGCCTGAGTCTCGACGATGTCCCCCACCCGCTCGAAGATGGAGAAGTTGAACTCCTGGGGCACGACTCCGATCATCCGCTTGGCGGCCGCAAAGTGACGATCGATGTCCAGCCCGAAGATCTCTACGCTTCCGGAAGACTTCACGACGAGCGAACAGATCACGCCTATGGTCGTGGACTTGCCGGCTCCGTTCGGCCCGAGCAGGGCGAAGAAATCCCCCTGCTCGACCTGCAGGTCGATGCCTTTGAGTGCTTCGAACCCGCCGGCATAGACTTTTTTCAGGCCCTCGATCCTCAGGGCAGGCTGGTTTGGCATCGGTCGCAGACTCGAATCGACGATGGGGATGGCCGCTTGCAGTGACCGTCGGCCCCACGGCAGGCGCGGAACTCTAGCAGATACCCCTCTCGAGGCGCCATGCGGGGCGAGTGTGCGGACGCAGGCGACAGTAAGCCTTCACGCTTGCTGGATGTTCCGGTACTGTCTGCCGCTGCTGAGCGGCGCCGCGGTTCATGATCGAACGGCCTGCCAACGAGGAGGGAGCGATGACCCTGTTTGCCCGGCCCCTGGCCGCGAGTCGACCGCAGGAGGTCGCGCTGCGCGACGAACGCGTTGCGCTGACCTGGGCCGAAGTCGACGAAGTGCTCAATCGCGCCGCGAACGCACTCGCAACCATGGATCTCGGTACGGAGCGGCGCGTAGCCGTATTCGCCGAGAACGCCGTCGAGACCGCACTGGCGAACCTTGCCGGACTGCTGGGCAGTGCATCCGTCATCCCGGTGAACTTTCACCTGACCGCCGAAGAGGTCGCCTACATCCTGAATGACGGTGGCGCACGGGTGCTGTTCGTCGGACCGGAAACAGCGGACCGCGGGATCGCTGCCGCCGCCGCGAGCGGGGTCGAGCTCGTCGTCGGCTGGCGCTGCCCGCCGGCGCCCGCAATGCGGGCGTGGGAAGACTGGCTCGCGGCATCGACTGCCGCGGAACCGGACGCCACGCTCCCGCCGCGCCCCAACCTCCTCTACACCTCGGGGACGACCGGGCGGCCGAAAGGCACCGATCTGCCGCCGACCATGTTCGCAGGCGGCGCGACACTCGCCGAACATCTCGAGGGCCTCAAAGAGAATCCCTTTGCTGAGTTCGGTACGCATCTGGTCGTGGGTCCGATGTACCACACCGGACCGCTCTCAGGCGCCCGCCTGCTTGCAGCCGGCGTGCCCTCGGTCATCCTCGGACGCTTCGACGCGGAAAAGACCCTCGCCGCCATCCACCACTACCGGACCGAGACATCAGTCATGGTGCCTACCCACTTCGTCCGGATGCTTGCGCTATCTGAAGAGGTGCGCAGCCGGTATGACATCAGCTCGATGAAATTCGTCTCCCATACAGGCGCCAAATGCCCCATCGACGTCAAGCGGGCGATGATCGACTGGTGGGGTCCGGTGTTCATGGAGGCTTACGGCGCCTCGGAAGTGGGCACGACCTGCGGGATCGATTCGACCGAATGGCTCGCCCATCCAGGCTCCGTCGGCATGGCTCGCGAGCCCTTCGAGGCGCTGATCCTCGATGACGACGGCAACGAGCTGCCTGCAAACACCGAAGGCCGTCTCTATTTCAGGGACACCACAGGGCGCGGCATCATCTATCACAACGACCCGGAAAAAACGGCGGCCGCACATATCGCTCCGGGCGTCTTCACCCTCGGCGAGATCGGCTACATGGATGCGGAGGGATACGTCTACATCACCGACCGCTTCAGCGACATGATCGTTTCAGGTGGCGTGAACATCTATCCTGCCGAGTCGGAGCAGGTATTGATTCACCATCCTGATGTCGCGGACATTGCCTGCATCGGCGTGCCCGACCCGGTGATGGGCGAGTCGCTGAAGGCGCTGATTATTGCGCGCGACCCCAGCGCGCCTCCATCGGAGGAGCAACTCATAAGCTGGTGCCGAGAGCGTCTTTCGCACTACAAGTGTCCAAAGTCCGTCGATTTCGTCACCGACCTGGGCCGCAACACCATGGGTAAGATCAACAAACGCCGTCTGCGCGCGCCGTACTGGCAACAGGATGCAGGTTGATTCGATTCGCAGGCGATTCAGCATGACCCGTTCCAGCAATCTGCCGCCCAGGGTGCAGCGCGCACTGACTGCGCTGCGGCCCCTCCATCACAGCTGTCTGCAGCGTGTCCGTGCCGCTGACACCGACGAGCACGGGGGGCAGCGCCTGCTGGCGTCTTTGGAGCGCCTGATCGATCAACTGCAGCACTTGGACCCCGAATACGAACAGCGGGGTCGAGACGTGCTGCTGCGCCTGCAAAGCCAGTGGCCGGATCTCTGGGGCGAGGTGGATCGCGAGCTGCTGTGGTTCTTCGGAGGCGACTGCCTGCACTTTCTCAGCGACGAAGAGATCCAGGGCTTTCAGGAACGCGACGACGAGACGGGGTAGGCATCTTCGTCAGCAGCGTGCGTTAAAGCGAATGGGCAGCGAACGAAGGCCGCGCAGGAAACTGTGGGGGACGTGTTCGAACCGCTCATCGGGAACCGCAGTGCGGATATCATCCAGACGCTCGAGCAGAATACGGAAACCACTCAGCATTTCCTGCCGACCCAGTGAAGCACCCGGACAGAAATGCGGACCGGATCCGAACGAGAGGTGCGCACCCGCCTTGTGCCGACAGACGTCGAAACGTTCACCCTCGGGAAACACGGCTTCGTCGCGATTCGCTGCAGCATAACCGAGCGCCAGCATGGATCCCTCGGGAATCGGCACGCCACCGAGCTCGGTGTCCTGGGTCGTCACCCGGAAAAGGTGCAGGACTGGAGTCTCGTAGCGCAGCACTTCCTCCACGAAGTTCTTGATCCCGTCCGGGTTCTCGCGCAGGTAGCGCATCTGGTCCGGATGGCGAAGCAGCAGCATCATCCCTGAGCCGATGGCGTTCGTGGTGGTTTCATTACCCCCAGTGAGCAGCTGATCCAGCAGGTCCTGCAGTTCGTGCATATCGAGCCGCCTGCCATCCACTTCCGCATGCACGAGATCGGAAATGATGTCGTCGCGTGGCTGCCGCTTGCGATCCTCGATGACCTCGGCGAAGTAGTGCTGCGCCTCGACCACCAGGCGCGCGCACTCGAGCGCCTCTGCCTCGTCCATATGGTGCCCGCCCGGGCCGAGCATGGCATCTGACCAGACCTTGATCTTGTGCACCTCGCTGCGCGGAACCCCGAGCTGGTCCGCAATCACCGTACAGGGAAGAGGTGTCGCGAAATCACGCACGAAGTCGCACTCGCCAAGCTTTATGAAGTCATCGATCAGGTCGTTCACGACGCCCTCGATGTAGGGGACCATCGTCCGCACCCGACGCGGCGTGAACGCCTTGTCAACGAGCTGGCGGTAGAGGGTGTGCGTCGGGGGGTCGGTGCGCTGCAAGGTCGACACACGGGCCCAGCCATGCTCACTACGGTAAGCCTCCGCTGCTGCCTGGGCGGCACTGCGCATGCCTCCCTTCTCGAAAATGTCGTTGGAAAAAATGTCCGGCCGCTTCTTTACGGTGCGGATGTCCTGGTATCGGGTGACATAGTAGGCGCGCAGCTCCGGCCGGAAACAGACGGGCGCCTCCTCTCTCAGGCGGCGAAAGAAAGGAAAAGGACATTCGAGTGTTTCAGGATCGAGCAGACTACCTTCGACATCGTTCATGTACCCCTCCCAGAGCTGGGCGACAACGCCTTACGCGACAAACTTTCATACTGGCAATGAGTGCGAAACTCTCGAAAACGATAGAGCTTGAAGACCCAGCTTTCAACGCGCCTGCAATACCGTAACGGCAACGCGGAACTGTCAGATTCGCCAGCAGACATTTCAAGCGGATTCCTCGAAATTCCTTGACGGAAGTCATGCATGAATGAAATATGACCTGACTCGACCGGCGGCCCTGGCAAGAGCAATCGAAAAGAAGAGGCACGCAGCGAGCTCCATCCAACGACAAGTTCCGAACTGGCAGAGACATGCCAGCCACAGCAAGGGAGAGGGATCATGAAGTACTCAAA
>SLQW01000109.1 GCA_007131295.1 Pseudomonadales bacterium
CAAAGCTGCGGCCGTTGCATGGCGGTCACGGCTGCGGTTGGTTGTACCAGCCGCGCTCTTCTCGCTGCGCCATGCCAGCAACTCCATTGGCGGCCCAGCTGCTGAAATAGCGACTGTGGTCATTGAGGTCGGCGATTTCCTGAAGGAAGGCGGCATAGCGCGCCCGCGCTTCGGGCGTGGAGCGGGAGGCCAGGCGCCCCACCACATCAGGGTTCGCAAGCGCGCGGCTCATGATCGATGCGGTGTTGTTGACCCTCAGCACCGTGTCGTGCTCGGCGAGAAGGGTCGGCCGAATGAGGCCTATCAGGCCGTCGAGCGTGTTCGACCATGCCCGATTGCCAGTCCAGATGCGGTGGACGGTTCTGTTGAATGTCTCGTTCAGATAGGCCGGGCGGGCATGTGGGCTCGCAAAAATCTTGCCCATGGCGATCGATGCCTGCTCCTTGGCGGCGGTCTCATTCAAGCGAGTGTTCGCCGCGAGGTTCATCAGCACGATCGCGGCCGAATTGATCGCCCACCCTTCGAGATGCGCGTCGACATCGCGAGCCAGTGCATCGATGATTTGAACTGAGCGCTCGACATTGTTGCTGGCGGCGGCGATCAGAATTTGCTCAGGGAAGTGTGTAGCGTTGACGTCTTCACCCTCCCAGAGCGCCGCAACCGTTCTCTCGATGAACCCATCCCGCGCGGCCAACGCTGCAGCGGACTCCTGCAACTGCGAGCCTGCAGTGCCGCGGACGATTTCCGGCGCGGACTCATCGCGAAGTACGGCGAAAACCGGGTCCAGCGCCGGTGTGATCGGTATGTCACGCAATGTGCCGACGAAACTCACCAGATGCGCCGCCGCCAGAGCGCGGTGCATTTCCGTGCTGCCATCGGCAATCATCTCGCGCATCGTCTTGATGAAATGCTCACGCAAGCCGGCCGCACGCTTATTCGATGCACTCCGTCCGACTTCTACTGCCAGCAGTTCGAGGTAGGCCAGCGACTCCCCTATGCCCCGCTGCTCGGTGCTCTCGTTGACGTCACGAAGGATCTCGTCGTGAACGTGGATCGGATCGACGCCCGCCTGGGCAAACTGAATCATCATCCGGTACTTCTGAGGCGGATTCGTCACGAGATCGTTGGTCACGCGACGCATAGCCTGGCGCGTAGCAACGGACAAAAGCACTTGGTGAGCCAGGGGGCGGACATTCGGCCGCGAGGCGTAAGGGCTGTTGTCGGCGACGAACTGATATTTCTCCTCGGGTTCGAGAAAATCCATCTGAGCCATGTTCTGGAAGAAAAAGGTCATGGCCTGATCGCTATGGGTCTGGGTCACGGGCAGGCTCGGGTCGCGGATCGCGAGAATCGCGCGGACGAGTCGACTCTGAAACTCTGTTGGCAGCGAGCGCCAAGTCATGAGCTGGATGGCCTGGTCGAGATCAGACTCGACGAGGCGGTCGATGTAGGCGAAGCGCAACGGCTCTTCGATGAAGTGGAGTTGCGCGAAGTTCCGGAGGAAGAAGTCGCGCGCCTGCTGGCCGTGATTAGCCTCGAACACCGCGCGGATCAACGCCTCGCGTGCCTCGGTGGGCATGTTTTCGAACATCATGAGGCGCGTAGCGTGATCGAGATCGGTTCGCGCCAAGGCAAGCAGGTCAGAGCGGAGAGTCGCCACATCGAGGCCCGCCTCCTTGATCAGGCCGTCCAAGAGATCCTGATACGTCTCCAAGCTCCTCGAGAATCCGGGGTCCATGAGCTTTTCACGGGCCAGGGGCGTGGCCTCGGGCGCCTGCATCTCATGCAGCACACCGATGGCCGCCAACCGGATAAAATCTTCGGCGCGCGGATTATTGACGAGGTCGCGCACCAGGTCGCGGGCGGGCAGACCATCGACCCCGAACTCGGCGATGTTCGAGAGCGCCTCGAACTGGACTCTCGGATTCAGATCATTGAGTCCCTGGGCATACTCGAGGACCGTCCTGCCGCCAAAGCGTGCCTCCGGATTGTGATCGGGCAGGCGTTGTCGCGCTGCCCGCGTGGCATCCGGTGGTCCTGCCGCCGGTTCATCACTGCTGCTGCCGCCACAACCACCGAGCGCAAGCACCAGCGCTACCACTACTAGGACTCCGCAGTACTGCCTGTACATCGTGTCGCCTCCTCTCAACGCGATCATCCCGTCACTGCGAGCTGGCCCTCTCTGTCTTGGCCGCTGGAGCGCAAAGCTCGAACTCATTTCGCCTCGCCGCTGCGTCGACCGCCTTCAGGGCACCTGCCGCTTCAGCTCCAGGCCCATCGGTCCATAAAGCCGATCCTCGCGCCGCGTCAGCACCAGGGTGCCCTGCGGCCCCGTCACCAGGACCTGATCACCATCGAGACGGTAATCCGCGACCACGGTGGCACCGAGGACAGTCAGGTGAGCCTGACCCTTGCCGAGGAACTCGTAGCGGGTCAGGCCGAGGTCGTCCTCGTAGGTCCCGACGAGGTCGTCGCGGCCACAGCCGACCAACGCAATCGCCGCGAGCAACGCCCACCAGATGAATCGACTCCGATACATGCACGTCCCTCTGACGCGACCGTTCCGGCAGTATCGAAGGTCGCGCATTCCGGCGGTGCGGGCATCGACAGCTAACAGCGATTATCAGCAGCTAACGTCAGATAGCGGTGGATCGGTGGTTGTCCCGCCGCGCAAACATCGTGTTATAACCGTTAGCCAGGGCCCAATCCGGCCGCTGCGAAAGGTTGTCCAGGGCATGGCGACCGGGAGTCAGCACAGCCGCAAACGGGGCGTACGCGCTTCGCGGCCTCGTCTTTACCACGCCCTGACCGAAGCGGGTTTTCGCAGTCAGGCAGCGCTGGCGGAACGCATCGC
>SLQW01000016.1 GCA_007131295.1 Pseudomonadales bacterium
GGGGCACTGGTGACGGGCGCAGACCTGTCGCGCCCACTGGCTGGCAACGAGGTGGCGACTTTCGAGCAGGCGCTCGCCGACCATGGCGTCCTGTTCTTCCGCGACCAGGATCTGACCCCGGTGCAGCAGCGGGACTTCGCGGCCGCGTTCGGGCCGCTGCACGGACATCCTGCCTACGCGACGGTAGCCGGCGTCCCCGAGGTGACCATCCTCGAGAGCACGGCGGGGCGGCCCAGCCTCATCGAGCTCTGGCACACGGACATGACGTTTCGTGAGACACCCCCGCTCGGGACCATGCTCCTCGCCCGGATCGTGCCGGAGACGGGCGGCGATACGCAGTGGGCGAGCATGACGGCGGCGTTCGCGGGACTCTCCGACGCCATGCAGTCTTTCCTGTCCTCGCTCACTGCGGTGCACGACTTCAGCTACGGATTCAAGGAGAGCCTGGCCGCCCCGGGCGGGCGTGAACGGCTCGCGGAAGCCGTGGCGGCGAATCCGCCCGTGCGCCATCCGGTGGTGGTCCGGCATCCCGTGAGCGGAGAGCGGGCGCTGTACGTGAACAGCCTCTTCACCACCCATATCGAGGGTATGAAAGCGCGTGAGAGCCGGGCGCTGCTCGATTTTCTGTTCAGCCATCTTTGCGAGCCGGAGTACGTCTGTCGGTTCCGCTGGACGCCGGGCGCGATCGCCTTCTGGGACAACCGGCACACCCAGCACAAGCCGGTCAACGACTACTTCCCGGCCCATCGCCTGATGCACCGGATCACCATAGAGGGTAGTCGACCGCGCGCGTGAGCGGACCGGTGGACCAAGCCGAAGGACGGCCGGTCATCTGCCGTTCAGGGGTACGACCGACAATGGGCTAACTAATAGTGAGGGTGCCCCGACTGAACCCTTGGGGTATTCTTCTCTTGGGCTACATGTGCCCACCGTGGCCGTCGTTCCTTCTGCCGCGGCTCCCGTCCGTGTTCAAGGAGTTTGAAGTGATTCGATCGATCCTCAGCCAGCCGCTGAAGACCGTGGTGCATTGGTTCGATGTCTATCAGAATGCCCCGGGGCCGGAAGACGACGGCGACCAGAGCATCAACCTGCTGCGCTGCATGCCGTTTATTCTCGTTCACGTAGTCTGCCTCGCAGCCATCTTCACCGGCGTGAGCCTGTTCGCCGTGGTGGTGATGCTGGTGATGTATGCCGTGCGTGTGCTCGGCATCACGGTGGGCTACCACCGCTACTTCTCCCACCGGGCTTTCCGCTGCGGTCGTGGCATGCAGTTCGTGCTCGCCGTGATGGGCGCCATGGCGGTGCAGCGGGGGCCCTTGTGGTGGGCCGCGCACCATCGTCACCACCACAAGCATTCGGACACCGAAGAGGACCATCACTCGCCGGTGACGCGCAGCTTCTTCTGGAGCCATGTCGGCTGGTTCCTGTGCCGGGGCAACTTCCGTACCCGCTCCGAGCTGATCGGCGACTTTGCGAAGTATCCGGAGATCCGCTTCCTGGACCGTTTCGACATCGTCGTTCCGGTCGTCTCCTTCACGCTGCTCTGGGTTCTTGGTGCGGTGGTCGGTACCGTCTGGCCGCAGACCGGCACCAGTGGCTGGCAGGTCCTGATCTGGGCCGGCTTCATCGGTACGGTGCTCTCCTACCACGCCACGTTCACCATCAACTCGCTGGTGCACGTGTTCGGCAAGAAGCGCTACACCACCGGTGACGAAAGCCGCAACAACGGCTGGCTGGCGCCAGTGACGTTCGGAGAGTCGTGGCACAACAACCACCATCATTTCCCGGCATCGGCGAAGCTCGGCTTCTACTGGTGGGAGCTGGACATCGGCTGGTACTTCCTGAAGACCCTGGAGAAGTTCGGCCTGGTCTGGGATCTGAAGCGGGTGCCGTACCACGTACGAGAGGGCATGCCGTCGCCGCGCCGGATGCAGGCGGCCTAGTTAGCCTCTAGCGGCACAACCCGAACGTGCCGCTGGCTCGGGGACGGCAGCCATGATCGACGCCGCACGCCTGTGCGAACAGGGCTGGATTCCGGACCGACTTGCGCGCTTCGGCATGCGTCGCCTCGTCCGCGAGCGGCTGCGCGAGGAAGCGGGAGGGCGCGCCGATCTCCGAGCGCTGCGCCAGTCGGCATTTTTCGCCAGTCTGCGCGAGGGCTCCATCGCGCTGGCGACGGATGCAGCGAACGCGCAGCACTACGAGGTTCCTGCGGCTTTTTTCAAGACCGTGCTCGGTCCGAGACTCAAGTACAGCTGTGCGTATTACGACAGTCCCGAGACGGAGCTGGCGGCAGCCGAGGAGCGCATGCTTGCGCTGACCTGCGAGCGGGCGGGCGTCGAGAACGGCATGCGCCTGCTGGATCTGGGGTGCGGCTGGGGCTCTCTCGCGCTGTGGCTGGCGGAGCAGTATCCGGCCAGCCGCATTACCGCTCTGTCCAATTCCCACGGCCAGCGAGAGCACATCGAAGCCCGGGCGCGGGACGCCGGCTTCGACAACCTCGAAGTGGTTACCGCGAACGTCATCGATTTTACCACCGATGCCCGCTTCGACCGCGTGCTCTCGGTGGAGATGTTCGAGCACATGCACAACTACCGGGCGCTGCTGGAGCGAATCGCGGGCTGGCTCGAGCCGGACGGAAAGCTTTTCACCCACGTCTTCTGTAATCGCCGGGTGGGCTATGCCTATCGGGCTGGCGACGGCTGGATGGAGAAGCACTTCTTCACCGGGGGCATCATGCCCCGCGAGGATCAGTTCGCGCAGTTCCCGGAAGTTGTTCGGCTGGAGCAACGCTGGTGGATCGACGGTACGCATTACCAGCGCACCTGCAACGACTGGCTGGCGCGCCTGGATGCGAACTACACCCGCGTCGCGGACCACCTGGTCGGCACCTACGGTCCTGAATCCGTCACCATCTGGGTGCAGCGCTGGCGCATGTTCTTCATGGCCTGTGCGGAACTGTTCGGCATCGACGGCGGCCGCGAGTATGGCGTCGTTCACAGCCTCTGCCGGCCGGCGGCCTGACCGCCACCGCGCTCAGACGTTGTCCATGCGCGAGCGGCGGCCGAGATAGCCGCCGTGGTGGCGCAGTCCATAGTCCTGCTGGGTCACGCCCTTGAGTTCCATCAGGGTCAGCGCAAGGGCATCGCTGATGGCCAGCATCACGGCAATGCTCGCGCTCGGGGTGAGGCCAAGGGGACAGGGTTCCTGGATCACTCCCATGTCGAGCACCACGTCCGAGAGATCCCTCAGCGCAGAATCCGGATGGGAGGTAATGCCGATGATGGTCTCGAGGCCCAGATGCCGTGTCAGTTCCAGCATCTCGATGACTTCACGGGATTTGCCACTGGTGGAGAAGGCAACGATGCAGTCGCTTGTACTCACCAGACCAAGATCGCCGTGGGCTGCCTCGGCCGGATGGATGAAGTGCGCCGGGGTGGCGGTGGAGCAGAGCGTGGCCGCGAACTTGTTCGCCATGTAGCCGGCCTTGCCGATACCGGTGGTGAGGATCTTGCCGCGGCAGTCGTGCATCATACGGACAGCGCGCTCGAACGCGTCATCGACATCGATGGCCGCGACCGCGCGGGCTTCGGCGGCAATGATCTCGCGCATGCGGGCCTGAATGTCCATGGCGGCTCCGGGGGTGGGCTCGGAAAGGCGCGGAAGTCTCGCAGAAGGGCAGGAGCCGGACAACCGGTGCAGGACACGAATACCAGGATGCATGCGGGGCACGGGCTGCTGCCGCGACCGAGGCGCCTCGAGCCACGCTGGGGTCGGCTGGAACTCGGCAGCGGGCTGCTGCTCGAGGTGGGCAGCGAGCCCGCACGCGCAATCGCCCGCCGCTACCAGCAGCGTTTCGATCGCCTGCTCGGCGCGCCGACCGCCGAGGCGCCCACTTTACGGGTCGAAGTGCAGGCTGCGGGACCGCAGCCGGCGATCGGCGACGACGAGCAGTACCGCTTGCGCATCACGGCCTCCGGCGGCGAGCTCGGCGCTGCCACGCCCTGGGGCGCGGTCCATGGGCTGGAGCGCTGCCTGCAGCTGCTGCAGCAGGACCATGCCGGAGCGTTTCTGCCGGCTCTGCTGATCGATGACGGTCCGCGCATGCCCTGGCGCGGCCTGCTGCTCGATCTCGCTCGCCATTTCTTCGATCTGCCCACGTTGCTGCGGACTCTGGACGGGATGGCCGCGGCCGGCCTCAACGTCCTGCACCTGCATCTCAACGACGACCAGGGCTTCCGCTTCGAGAGCCGGCGTTGCCCCCGCCTGCACGAACGCGCCGGGGTGGGTGGCTATCTCCGAGTCGGCGAGATCGCGGCGCTGGTCGAGGCCGCGGCTGCACGCGGGATCCGCATCGTTCCGGAACTCGACGTACCCGGTCATGCCGGTGCGATCCTCTTCGCCCATCCTGAACTCGCGGCGGGCCCGGCACCGGCGACGCTGCCGCGCGCTTTCGGACCGTCGCGCTATGCGCTGGATCCGAGCCTGGACGCGACATGGGGCCTGCTCGAGGCCGTCGTCGATGATCTGGTGGAATTGTTTCCGGACGACTATGTGCACCTTGGCGGTGACGAGGTCCATCCAGAAGTTTACGCCTTCGCGGACGATCGCCGGCGCGCCTGGATGGCTGCCGAGGGGCTCGCCGACCCCGCGGCAGTGCAGGCATGGTTTACGCGCGGCATGGTGGAGCTGTTAGCCAACCGCGGCCGCCGTGTCGTCGGGTGGGATGAGACGCTTCACCCAGGCATGCCTGAGGGGATGACGGTACAGGCCTGGCGCGGCGCCAGTGCCCTGGAAGCTGCGCTGGATGCCGGCCATGACGCCTTGTATTCGGCCGGGTGGTATCTGGATCTCAGTTATCCGGCGCGGCTGCACTATGGCCTGGATCCTGGCGCACCTGCTGCCGAGCTGGCTGCAGCGGAAGCGGCCTTGGCGCGCAGCGCCGAACTCGCCGACGTCAGGGAGGGCGTCGAGGCGCTTCAGGCCGCTGCCGCCGCGACCACGGGTATGCTGCCCACAGCGCCGGAACGCGGACGTCTCCTCGGCGGCGAGGCCTGTCTGTGGGCGGAACTGGTGACCGCGGAACTGCTGGACGTACGCCTTTACGGCAGGCTCGCAGCCGTTGCCGAGCGGCTCTGGTCAAACCCGCTTGATACCGATGTAGCATCGTTCGAGGCGCGTCTGCCGGCCTGGTTGACGCATATCGAGCGCGTAACGGATTGCCGTCCCTTCTCCGGCGATCCAGCGATGCTCTGGCGTCTCGGCGTGGCGCCGGAGGAGCGGACCGCGGTGGAAGCCCTGTTCGAGGCGCTGGAACCGGTGCGCTGGTACAAACGCCTCCTCGGAATCGGTGGGGTGGCCGCGCGCCAACAGGGACGCACGGCGGAGCGGCCCTACGATGCGGATACCCGCCTCGACCGTCCGGTGGATCAGCTCGCACCAGACAGTATCGCGATGTTCGTGCTGCGTCGTGCCCTGTTCGCGCTGACGGCTGATCCGAATGATTCGGCCACCCTGCTGATGCTGCGAGATTTCGCCGGGCGCTGGCGCATGCTGCCGGCCCGCCTCGCATCCCTGCAGGCACGGTCGGACCCCTTCGCTGCGCTGACGCCGAGGATCGAGCAACTCGCGGAACTCGCAGAACTGCTGGACGAACTGCTCGATCAGGTCGTAGCGCGGGAGCCGCCAGGCATGGCGCTGCGTCAGCGCTTCGACGAACTCGCGCGCACGGCCGCTGCCGACGTGGCGGAAACCGAGCTCGCTGCTTTACGCCCCATCGCCGCCTGGCTCGAGTCGCAGGCCTGATGGCTCGCCCGAGCCGGGCTGATGCCGAGCGCGCGGCGGTGGCCTTCGGTAGCCAGGGACGCGTTGAGCCGGTGTCCGGTGGCCACATCAACGACAGTTACCGGTTCGCGGCGCGCGCCGGTGACTGCCTGCTGCAATGGATCAACCCGGAGGTGTTTCCGGATCCGGACGCTGTGGCCGACAACGTCGCCAGCGTCCTCGACTATCTGGCCAGCCATGATCCGGGCGGTGGTTGGCCCAGCGTCGCGGTCACGCTCGACGGCCGCCACAAGCTTCACGATCGGAGCGGCGTCTGGCGCGCGCTCACCTGGCTGCCGGGCCGGGTTCAGGTCGCGCAGCCCAACGATCTGGATGAGGCGCGGGTAGGGGCGGGCGCTTTTGCGCACTTCGTCCGTGCCCTGAGCGGCCTCGACCCAGCGCGGCTCACGCCCGTGCTGCCTGGATTCCACGATCTCGAAGGCCGTCTCGCAGCGTTTGACGCAGCCGTTGCGGGGGCGCCCGCGCGCCTTGTCGACGCGGCTGGCTGTCTCGAAGCGTCCGCCAGGCTGCGCGAGCGGTTCGCTGTCGATCCGCTGCCTGCGCCGCTGCGGATCATCCACGGCGATACGAAGTTCGCAAACCTGCTGTTTACCGCGGACCGCAAGCAGGCGCTGGCGGTGGACTACGACACGGTCATGGCAGGAGAGTTGGCCTGGGACTTCGGCGACCTGCTGCGATCTGCCGCGAGTAGCGGTGCCGAGGACGATCCGGACGGTGGTGTTGTGCGAGAGTCGATCCTCGCTGCGACCGCGCAGGGTTACTTCGCGGAGCTCGGCGCAGAGCTTGTCGAGGCCGAGCGCGCGGCGCTGCCGGCGGCGCCGGCGCGCATGGCTTTCATGCTGGGCGTACGCTTTATGACGGACTATCTCGAGGGGGACCGGTACTTTCGCATCACGCGCCGGCAGCAGAATCTGGACCGGGCGAGGCATCAGCTTGCGTTGGCGGAAGCGCTGCTGCTTCGGCAGGAGCTCATCGCCGAGCTGCTCCGTTGATGCCTGCCGCGGCGCTGTGCCAATCTCGCCGCATGGTCAGCCATCCCTTCCATCTCGCGGTGCCCGTGGACGATCTCGAGGCCGCGCGGGCGTTCTACGTAGATCTGCTCGGCTGCGCCGTGGGACGCGAGAGCGCGCGCTGGATCGATTTCGACTTCTACGGGCATCAGGTCACCGCCCATCGGGTGGACGCGCTCGAGGCGTCCGCCGCCACCAATCCCGTCGACGGCGAGGACGTGCCGGTGCGGCATTTCGGCGTGATCCTGCCGCCGGCGGAGTGGGAGGCGCTGGCGTCGAAACTGGAGGCCACCGGCTGCCGTTTCCTGATTCCTCCGCAGGTGCGTTTCGCGGGCGAGCCCGGGGAACAGCGGACGCTGTTCATCCTTGATCCGGCGGGCAACGGCCTCGAGTTCAAGTCGTTCGCCGATCCCTCCCGCATCTTCGCGCGAGACCTCTGATGGACCTCAAGGTGACCTGCTACGACGTGGCGGACGGCATTGCCACGGTGACCCTGAACCGCCCCGAACGCTTGAACGCGTGGACCGGGCGGATGCATGCAGAATACCGCTGGATCATGGCGGCGGCAGATGCTGATCCGAAGGTTCGGGTGGTGATCGTCACCGGCGCGGGCCGGGCGTTCTGCGCCGGTGCGGACACCCGCGCGTTGGAGGGGCACGTCAGCAAGGGCGGCTACGATCCCGGAACGCCTGCGGAGATGGCGCGGCCGGGTCATGGCGTCAGGCCGGAGTTCGATGCCTTTTTCGCCTGGCACTTCGGCCTGACGAAGCCGGTGATCGCCGCCATCAACGGTCCGGCTGCTGGCGTAGGTTTCGCGCTCGCCTGCTACGCGGACCTGCGCTACGCGGCAGCAGGCGCCAAGCTGACTACGGCCCACGGCCGCCTCAACCTGCCGGCGGAGTACGGCCTGTCCTGGCTGCTGCCGCGCATCATCGGGCTCACCCGGGCGAACGACATTCTGCTCACGTCGCGCAAGTTTCTGGCCGAGGAAGCGCTCTCGATGGGGCTGGTGAATGCCGTTCTCCCTGGCGAGACGCTGCTCGCCGAGGTCCGCAGGGCCGCCGGCGATCTAATCGCGACGGTCTCGCCGGGAGCCCTCGCCTCTACCCGAGCGCAGATCTACGCCGATCTGCATCGCAGCGTTGGTGAGTCCGTGCTCGATTCCGAAGAGCGCCTCGAACACATGATGAAGGAACCGGACTTCGCCGAGGGTGTCGCTGCCCTGGTGGAGAAGCGGCCGCCGCGCTGGCAGTCCTGAGTTCCGCTGCGCCGTCAGACTGTCGTATGACAGAGTTCGATCCAGCGTTCGATGCCGGCACTGCGGTACTTCTGCCGATGCACGATGATGTAGAAACGCCGGCTGAGATCCCGGTGCGGCACGGCAAGCGGGACCAGGCGACCCTGGGCAAACGGCTCCTCCAGGGTCAGGCGCGACAGGCAGCCCAGGCCCAGGCCGGCGGCCACGGCACGTTGCAGCGCTTCCGTGTGGTGCAGTTCCAGCCTGATGTCGAGTTGCCCGAGCAGTCCCCGCATCGCGCGATCGAAGGTCTGCCGCGTTCCGGAGCCGGGTTCGCGCAGAATCCAGCGCGCTCCGAGCAGGTCGGCGTCCTCGAGCTGCTCACGTCCGGCGAGTGGATGTCCGGGCGCGCAGAACACCACCAGCTCGTCCTCCCGCCAAGGCGTCACGTCCAAATCCGGGCTCGCCAGTTCGCCTTCGATCAGCCCCAGGTCGAGTTCGAAGCGCGCCACCGCTTCCGCGATCCGGGCGGTGTTCGCGACTTCCAGGTCGACTTGGGCCTCCGGGTGTAGCGTCAGATACCGGGCCAGGAGTTCTACCGCCAGCGAGTTGCCGATCGTGAGGGTCGCTCCGATGCGAAGCCCACCAATGGCGGCATGTGCATCGAGGCTTTGTTCCAGCGCCTGCGCCTGCTCCAGCAGGGCCTGGGCCTGGGGCTGCAGCGCCCGGCCGAGTTCATTCAGCTTCAGCCGTTTGCCGGCGCGGTCGAAGAGCTGGATGCCGAACTGGCCTTCGAGCTCCTTCAGGGCGCCGCTGGCGGCCGACTGGGACATGGCGAGGCGCTCCGCGGCGCGGCTCAGGTTTTCGCTGCGGGCCGTTGCCAGGAACACCTCGAGCTGGCGGAAGCTGAAGCGCATGAATTCTCAATATCGGTTTAATCGATTTAGGATATCAGAATAACCTGATTTACCGATATATGGTTTCCACCTAAGGTGCTCGCCCGAGTCACTCCAGCCGCGAGCGCAATATGGCTAATCTCAATGTCGAGACCGTCACCAGCGTCCACCACTGGACCGATCGCCTTTTCAGTTTCACGGCCACCCGCGATCCCGGTTTCCGGTTCAAGAACGGCCATTTCACGATGGTTGGGCTGGAGGTGGATGACCGCCCATTGCTGAGAGCCTACAGCGTAGCGAGCGCTAACTATGAGGACCAGCTGGAGTTCTTCAGCATCAAGGTGGACGATGGCCCGCTGACCTCCCGCTTGCAGCACATCAAGGAAGGGGATCCGATCCTGGTGGGGCGCAAGCCCACCGGCACCCTGGTGGCGGACCACCTGCTTCCGGGGCGCAACCTGTACCTGCTCGGGACGGGCACGGGCCTCGCGCCGTTCCTGAGCCTGATCAAGGATCCTGAAGTTTACGAGCAGTTCGACAAGATCATTCTTGCCCACGGCTGCCGCTATGTTTCCGACCTTGCCTACCGGGATGTGATCACGGCTCGACTGCCGCAGAACGAGTACTTCGGCGAGGTGATCCGCGAGAAGCTCATCTACTACCCGACGGTGACCCGCGAGCCCTTCCTGCACCAGGGTCGCCTCACGGACCTGCTCGAGAGCGGCAAGCTGTTCGCAGATCTCGGCATGCCCTCGCTGTCCGTCGAGGACGACCGCTTCATGCTCTGCGGCAGTCCGGCCATGCTCGACGACACCGTGGCGTTGCTCGAGGGCGCCGGGATGCGCGAGTACCGTGCCGGTGAAGCGGGACACTTCGTCATCGAGCGGGCCTTCGTCGAGCGCTGATGCCCATCAGGCGCCTTTGCGCAACCGTTGGTAGCTATTGGCGGCGCATCCCGCTCAGCTTGTCTATATTCTGTTGGCGACAAGCAGTGCGGCGGATCCAGCATGAAGGCGTTGATCGTCGAGGACGACCTCACCAGTCGAATTCTGTTGCAGGAGTACCTCAAGGGCTACGGGGCATCGCATGTCGCGGTCAACGGACAAGAGGCGATCGCGGCCGTGCACGCGGCGCTAGCTGCCAACGAGCCTTACGATCTGATCTGTCTCGACGTCATGATGCCCGAGACTGACGGCCAGCAGGTGCTGCAGGAGATCCGTCAGGCGGAGCATGCTGCGGTAACGGACTCTAGAACGCCGCGCCACTGCCGGGTCGTCATGACCACTGCGCTCTCCGATAAGACCAATGTCGAGCAGGCTATTTCCGCACGCTGCGACGGTTACCTCGTCAAGCCGATCGCTAAACAACGATTTCTGGACGAATTGCGCAAGTTGAATCTCATCTGGTGAGCTGTCTTCAGAGCAGTTCCGCCAGTTCTTGAGCAAGCACTCCGGGGGGTCATCAAGCTCGCCGAGAACTTGCCGATAACAACGGCAGGGTTGCAGCGCGCCGTGGACGGGGCCTGCGGTCGCATCATTGTTCGCCCGGCTTGCAGGAACCTCGAGCATGAGTACGTACGAGACCTCTGGCGCTGACGTGGGCCTTGACGTGCTCGATAGCGCCGCCCTTGCGCAGACGCAGGCTCAGGCCATTGTCGTACTCGATCAGTCCCGCCGCGTGAAGTGGGCCAACGACGGCTTCGCTCGCCTGATCGGGGCTCCAGTCGAACAAGTAGCCGGTCTGGACCTGGGTGCGTGGTTGCCGACCTGGTCCGCATGCCTCGATGTGTTCGATGCTCAGGGCAAATCAGTCCTCCGTGATGTGGTTCGACATCGTGCCGCGGATGGGCGCGAGTACACGTTCGATCTCGAGCTGCGCCGTCGGAACGTCGCCGATGACTCGTCCGGGTTCGTGGTGACCGCCCTCGATATCACGGAGCTGGAGATCGAACGGACGCGTGAGCGAACGATGCTCGAGGCGATGGCGGAGGGCCTCGTCATTGTCAATGCGGACGGCGAGGTCACGCGGTGCAATTCCTCCGCTGAACGCATCCTCGGCCTGCCCGAAGCACAGATTCTCGGCCGGACACCGCGTGATCCGCGATGGCGTGCCGTGACTGTCGA
>SLQW01000018.1 GCA_007131295.1 Pseudomonadales bacterium
ACCAGCAGCAGCGTCTGGCCGTCGAGCTCCAGGACGCGCCCCGCCGCCTCGATCCAGCGCCAGAAGCCGTCGCGGTGTCGAAAGCGCACCACCACCGAATCGGATTCTTTCCCGGAGTACACCCCGGATATGGCTGCCACCGTGGCCGCCTGGTCGTCCTCGTGGACGAAGGTCAGCACCGGCTGCCCGATCAGTTCGGCAGGCGCATAGCCGAACAGGTGCTCGAAGGCCGGGCTTTCGTAGACGATCCGCCCTTCCGTATCCAAGATGGTGACGATGTCGAGCGACCGCTCAAGCAGCTCACGATAGAAGTTCGGGAGCTGCGTGACGTCCCCGCCGGGTGGAATATGCATCCCCTTAGTGCCCCTCATGCCGCTGCGCCGCGGCGGCTCGTAGGAAGCATAGAACGGCCGCAGCAGGTGGGCCACGCCCCGTGGTGGCGCAAGTCCCGCTTGCCAACAACCAGAGTGTTCTCTATGAATTTGATTCTAAACGTAACCCGCTTCCGCGAGAGCAGCAGGGACGACGCATGGGCGGCTTGGGCCGACGCCCGAGGAAGGCTACAGTAGAGGTCGGGGGCTCATTGGTGGGTGCGGCTGGATTCGAACCAGCGACCCCCGCCATGTGAAGACGGTGCTCTAACCAACTGAGCTACGCACCCGGAAGGGCGCGCAATATAGCACACCCGACCTGTGGCGAAAGCCCTACATGCGCCGTCGCCGCTCCTGCCAGGCTGCAGTGAGCTCGTCGCGAAACGCCGGGGCCGCGATGCGGATCAGCGCGCGGGCCCGCGCATCCACGGACCGGCCGCGGAGTTCGGCAACACCGTACTCGGTCACGACGCAGTCGACATCGGTGCGCGCCGCGGTCACCGCAGTACCGGAAGCGAGCGCCGGAACGATCCGCGACAGGCTGCCGCCCTTGGCCGTCGCGGTCATAGCGACGATGGACCGACCGCCCGGGGACGTCGCGGCACCGCGCATGAAGTCTACGGAACCACCGGTGCCGGAGATCTGCCGGCCACCGACCATTTCCGCACTGACCTGTCCAAGCAGGTCCACCTCCACTGCCGAATTGATGGAAACGAAGTTCTCCAGTTCGGCGATGACGCCCACCTCGTGGGTGTAGCGCGCGGGACGAAACACCACTTCAGGGCACTCCGCGAGTCGGTCGTATAGGCCCGTGGTCCCTAGCGCCATCCCGGTGATGTGCAGATGGCGATCGATGGCCTTGCGGGCGCCGGTGAGCACGCCGCGCTCGATCAGCGCCAGACCGGCATCGTCGATCAGGCCACCGTGCAGGCCGAGATCATTGTGCTCGTGGAGGGCGGCGAGCACTGCCGCCGGAATGCTGCCGATTCCGGTCTGGATACAGGCACCGTCGGGAATCAGCGCGGCGACCTCGGCACCGATCATGCGGCTGACCGAGTCCAGCTCCGGTGGCGGCAGCTCCGGCAGGGCATGCTCGGACTCCAGCAGATGGTGGATCGCATCCTCCGGCATGCGCGGCGCCCCTGCAGGCGGTGTGAACGCCGCATTGACCTCGGCGATGATACGCCGGCCGTTGCCCAGCGCTGCCTCCAGAAAGTCGAGATTCGGGCCGTGGCGGAAGTCGCCGTTGCCGTCTCGGCCGAGCTGCACCAACACCAGATCGAAACTGCGGCAGGTGGCGAGGTGGCCATACACGCGCCGCATGTGCATGGGCAGGAAATCGACCCGCCCCGCCTCGAACGACCCGCGGATGCTACCGGAGAGGAAGAAGCTCTCCATCCGCGCCTCCGCGTGCCAGCCGGCGAAGTCGAAGCGGTTCATGCCCGGCAGCGGGAACTGTACGAAGGTGATACCCGCAGCCGCCTCTGGGCGAGCGGCGATAGCCTCGAGCAGGGCCGAAGGTTCATTGCTTGCGCCCGGCACGAACACCCGCATGCCGGGTCGCAGCAGGTCAGGCACCTGCTCCGGCGTCATAATCTCTGGCAAATCTCAGTCCCCCGAAGTGCTGATCAACCGGTACAGGAGCCCCCGCCGAGCACACAGAAACGGGCGCAATGTACGTGGTTCAAGGCGACCCCCCTGGGCTTCGGCTAGGGAAGAGCCGAGTTCGAAGCGTTGATCATAGGACAACAGGGTACAGGCGAGCACGACGGGATGGTTGGCACCGCGACGCCGCACCACCATCCGCGATGATGCGCACATGATGCTGTCCGGCTCCTTGTCGAGAAGGGAGAACATCGTCAACGCCAGCGCCGGCATGCGGGATCCTCGACCACAGTGGTAGCATCCCTTGGAAAACGCCTCTCTGGAGTCCGCCATGAACCTGGAAGTGTTTTCCGATTCGGTCTGTCCCTGGTGCTGGATCGGCAAGCGGCGTCTGGAACAGGCCCTCGCCATGCCAGGCTGTGAAGACGTCACGGTCACCTGGCGAGCTTTCCAGCTCTATCCAGAAATCCCCTCCGAGGGTATGGAGCGCGAGGCATTCATGCGCGCCCGTTTCGGCGAGTCCGGCGGCCGCTCTGGTATGTGGGAGCGTCTGCAGGCCGAAGGCGAAAAAGAAGGCATCACCTTCCGCTTCGGCGCCATGAAGCGCATGCCCAATACCCTGCACGCCCACCGGCTGGAGCGCTGGGCTCACGTCATGGGCGGCGCCGAGGGCCAGGACCGTATGGTGGAGACACTATTCGAAACCCACTTCGTCGCCGGCGAAGACCTCGGCGACAAGGACGTGCTCGCAGCTGCGGCCGGCAGCGCGGGATTCGATGCCGCTGAGGCGCGAAGCTGGCTCGATACCGACGAGGGCACCCGGGAAGTGCGGCACGA
>SLQW01000117.1 GCA_007131295.1 Pseudomonadales bacterium
CTCGAGCGCAGGTTGTTCAGGATGCCGTTGCGCTGCGACAGGTTGACGATGCCACCGCCGATCAGTGGTACCGGCTGCCGGATCCAGAAGCTGGTGTCGGCACCGGCGAACAGCGGATTCTCGAAAATGGCGTCGAAACCACGCGCCTTGCCGTCGAAGGGATCCTTGTCGCCGCTTGCCCACAGCGCCGAGAAGCGCCAGCGGATCCAGTTCCAGTCCCGGGAGACCTCCGCCGCCATGAAGTGGGCGCGGATCTTGTCTTTGGCGTCGGGGAACTGATCGTTGGTCTGCTCACCGAAGGCGTAGTAGAACGAGGCCGTCAGATTGATGCGGCCGAAGCGGCCATCGCCATTGAGCCCGAGATAGGTGACGTCGTAATTGCGCGAGAAGCGCTCCGCGAACAGCGACGAAGGTCGGGCAATGAAGCCGTTGTCGTCGAACTTGAACGAGCCTTTCTCCCGGTTGCGGTTGTGGGCGATGGTCGCCTGGGAGAAGAAACCGCGGGTCGGGAAGTCCTGCCAGTAGAGGTTGGCGACGAACACGTCATCGTCGCGCAGACTCGCCGAGAGGTTGTTCAATCCGGTGTTCGTGTCCTTTTCCAGGCGCCGGAACCAGGCCAGGTTGTACTGGAAGATGTTGTTGTCCCGGGTCCCGAACAGGCGGATGCCGAGCTGCTGGTCCTGGAACAGGAAGCCGCGCCAGTCGGTGGTGAAGGGCTGGATGCCGATGCGGATCGAGTCGAAATCGTAGCGGTCGGATACGTTCCAGAGGTGTTTGTCGATGAACAGGCCCTGGACGCCGAAATGGCTGTCGCGCCGCCGCCGACCTTCCTTGGCCGTGCGATCGCCGGTGGGCTCCACCCGCAGGACTGCGCGCTCGTCGAAGAACACCTGATTGAAGTTGAACACCGGAATGAAGCGGAACTCCCAGTCCGGCGGCCGGAACGTGGTGTCGCCCTGGTAGATCACGAACTCGGGCAGGAAGGTCTGGGCGAAGACGTAGCCATCGCCGTCTTTGACCAGATCGAGCCCGTCCGGGCGCACGGTGGTGGCGTTGCCCACCGGAATCGGAAAGGTGCGCGGCTCGATGATCGTGTCGGAGATGGCGGTGATGCTGAAAAACCAGTCTTCGCCGAACACCGGCAGATCGCCCTTGAGCGGATTGTGGCCGGCATAGGGGTCCCAGATCTGCTCCCGGTAGCCCAGCGCCTGCACGATCCGCCAGCGGTCGGGGACCGCGGGCCCGAGTTCGATGCGCTCGGTCCAGGGCGCGATCCGGTCCGGATCGCAGGGCGGCAGTTCGTAGGCGATGACGCGAGCGGTACCACCGGGTCGCCGGCGCTGCTGCCGTGCCCGGCGCTGGGCCTCGACCATCTCCGGGGTCGCACAGAGATCCGCTGCCGGCGGCATCCGCGCCGGTTGCGCGCTGGTCTCGCTGATGCCTTCGTCGTTCGCCAGCGCCGGTGCCACCGCGAAAGTGAGCGCGGCCGCCAAGGCGCCTGCGAGCAGCCTGGCGCGCAGACCAACGCCAACGCGCCGATGCCCCCTCTGTGGGAAGGCGTAGCGCCCGCAGGGCAGCACGTGGATCGGGCCGTCGCTAAGCCTCTGTGGGAAGGCGTGGCGCCCGCAGGGCGGCGCGCCGATCGGGCTGGCGCCGGATCGAGGACTGATCGGTGCGCTCATCTGTGACGAGCACACCTTCCCACAAAGGGCGCAGCGTCCGCGGAAGCACTCGCCTGCCCACGACGTGAATGGCTGGGCGCGCGCCGTCACGGAACCTCCTGGTCTGCACGTTCGCAGACGTCGGATTCGCTGGAGTCGTTGAACGGTGCCTGCGGACAGTTGACGTAGCGCAGTCGCTCCCGGTTCGGCGCACCAATGGGACGAAGGCGATCGGCACGGATCGCGCGCGGCGCGTTGCCGATGCCGGTGCCAAGGGCAACGCCCGCGTTGTGGGTTCCAAGGAAGGCGATCATGTCGTCCTGATCGATGCCGTCGCCGGACACCCCGAACCCACCCACCAGCAGATCACCGCGATAGATCGGCACGCTGCCCGGGAAGATCTGGATGCCATTGGCGATGGCGGCGGCCGGCTGCGGCGTCTCGAACAGCGCCTCCGGGTCGAATCCGGTGTTGCCGGTGCACACCGGCCCCACGTCTTCCTCGACGATGTCCGGCAGCACCACGTGAGCGACGTGATGGATGATGGCGTTGTAGACCAGATCGAGCTGCAGGCCGACGCTGAAGATGCTCCATTCGCCCTGATTGATCGGCTTGCTCAACGGCCCCGGCGGTCCGTCCGCTACCCCGTCCGGGTAGAACGGCCGCGCCAGGTTGCCCACTGCCCGATTCGTGAACGCCACCGGATCACCGTTTGCGGTGAGCAGGTTCGCCTCGCCGGTGAACGTCTGCAGGTCCTGCAGATACTCAGCAATGGACGGCGTCGGCGCATTTCCGATGGCGTCCAGCAAGGCCTCCACCAGCTCAATACCCGGATTGCTGCCGAAGCCTTCGGGATCGGGGATGGGCTCCAGGTACCGCGGCCGGGGTAATACCTCCAGAGCATCGGACGGGGCCGGGTCGCCAACCCGGGCGGTACCGGAGAAGAAGGCCGCGGTTCGCGCCTTCTGCAGCGCCACGTCGGCGCCGAAGGTGGGACCGTCGCGCGTCCGGGCCATGCCGAGAATCTCGCCGTTGCCGTCGACGATGCTGATGGTGACCCGCGCCGGAGTGCCGAATGGCCGCCGGATCTGCGCCCGCGCCCGGTTGGCGATGGCGAGACCCTCGCTCAGCAGCTGGCGGACCTCCGCAGCGGTCAGCGCGGCGGCCGCATCGCCGCCGGGGCTGTCGGTCCCGGCTCGCGGCGGGAACCGGTTGACGTTGTTGCGATCCACGAAGACGAACGCATCGAGGTCGCTGCCGTCCGCGGCTACGAATTCGCCCGCTTCCGCCGGCCGGATGCCCGAAGCTGGATGCCCGAACGGCGTGCCTGCGAGCAGGGCCTGCCCCGAGTAGTAGCCCGTCACCGGCCGCAGCGTTCCCGCACCGCTGGCGACGAGCTCGGCGAACGGCGTGGCGTTCTCTGGATCACTCAAGAGCTGCGTGAAGGTGACGTCGGTGTAGCGCAGCGTCTTGCCCACCACGGTGATCACGTCCGCCTTACGCTCCGGGTTCGGCGCGAAACCGAACGTCCCGGCGAGGGCACTGATCTCGTCGGTGGTGAATTCGAAGCCTTCGGGGCCGTCTGTGGTGGGTGAAAGCTTGTCGAGGCTGTAGATGCCGTCACCGATTACACCGACGCCCCCCACCGCCGTTCCGCGCTTGTATAACGGCAGCCCGCCCGCATCCGCCGACAGGCCAAGCGGCGAGCGGTGCGGCCCCGGCGTGGGGCCGACATCGGGATCGAAGCGGGCGACGAAATCCCCACAGGGCAGCTGGCTGAACTGCACCCCGAACAGAGGGCCGGAGGGCTGATTGAGTTCGCCGGGGTTGAAGTTCTCCTGAACGATCTGGCTCGCCGTACGAGTGGTGAACGCATTGCCTTCGGTGGACAGGTAGGCGCCGGTGATGGCCTTGGCGATGGCCGCCAGCTCCGCTGGAACGATGTTGACGCTCTCGAGCCCACCCACGACCGGCGCGCCGAAGACGTCAGTGGAGGTGATCGTCACCAGCGGCGGCGCACCGGCCATGCGGTAGACGCCGAGGACGTTGCCGACCCGATCAACCACGGCAATCGTGGCTGGTGCTCCCTGGGCCGCGGCCTCGGCTGCCGCCTGGGCGATCACGCGCTCGACGTCGGCAACGCTGAGAAGGGTCGGGACGTCCTGACAAAAACCATCGCAATCGCTGCCGGCGGTGACATCGCCGTTGCCCGGAGCAGCACCGCCTTCCTGGGCGCGGCGCTCCGCTTCCCTCGGCGCACCCACCCCACCGCCGCCGCAGCCCGCCAGCATCAGCAGCGCGAGTCCGATTGCCGCAAGCGATCGACTCATCGCACATGCACCCGACCCCGACGACATCGCTTCACCGCCGCTGGTGCCAGCCCGTTGCCTCACGGCCGCTTCACCGGAGTCATCTTGTAAACCCTGTCGCCCCGGATTTCATCGAGATCCGAAATGACCGGCCGCAGCATCGCCCCGGGCTCGTCCGGGCGCATCAGCCCCGTGTCCCGCAGATGGAACACGTGGCAGTCCACGCATTCCGAGATCAGCTTGTTCCTGGCCTGCCCGCCGCCGTGGCAGTCGCGACAGGAAGCGATGTCGGGCATGAGCACGTCCTGGGCCGAACTCGACGTCTCTGCCTCGTGGCAATCGGTGCACGCCATGGTCCGGTGCGAGGCGTGGTCGAACCAGCTCTTTGGCATCCAAACGTTCTGCAGCCGCACCGGCAGCACCTGCCAGGGTGAGTCCCGCGCCGGATCGTCGACCCGCTCTACCTCGTGACAGATCGCGCAGGTGGTGCGCTCGAAGATGGTCTCGGCCACCTCCAGGGCCCGCTGCCGCGCACCATCCACCGCCTGCGCGCGCTCCGCGGCGGTCAGTTCCTGCATCTGTCCGGGCCGGCGCGCCTCGCGAATGCTGCGTGCCGTAGGCGCCGCAGCCTCGCCCCAGAGCAACTCACGGGAGTAGAACTCCTCGAGTAGACGCACCACCGTGTCCGGCTGACCGTGGGGCAGCACGCGCTCCGGAGCACCGGGATCGAAGGTCAGCAGGTGGCAGTCGGCACAGTGGCTCTCCATGGTCACCGGCTGCATGTAGGCACCGCCGGCCTCGGCCCGGTGACAGTCCCCGCAGACCATCCGCACCACGCCTTGCGGACCGTCGATGCCGCCGGGATCGAGGTGGACGTCGTGGGGGAACTTCAGGTTCGACTGCTCCACGAGGTCGGGCTCGTCCACCCGCCGCCGCTCCACCTCCCACTCCATGTCGAGCGCCGTGCCGCGGGGCACGAGCATCGAGAGCCGGAACTCCGGATGGTGATGCTCGAAGTCGGACGCATCGTAGAGCTCCAACGGCGAGGTAGCCGTAGCCATGAGATCGCCGTGGCAGTCGCCGCACAGGCCCTGGTCGCGGCGCACCAGTACACCCGGCTCCTTGTGCTCTTTGTGGCAGCTCGCGCAGCGCGTCTCTTCAAGGAACGCCATGTGGTGCACGTCGGGGTCGACGTGATGGGTCGTCGAGGTATGGCAGGCGATGCACTCCTGATCCCTGACCATGACGAACGGCACCACGTGGCAGGCGTTGCAGTTATCCCCGATGAAGCGGTGCGCGTTATGCATCGGCCCGGAGGACCAGAGGCTGTCGTCGGGAACGAACGGCGTCGCGCGCAGCTGCGCGGCCCGCTCGTGATCGAACAGGCCAATGGACGGAATGGCGAGAAACAGAATCAGGATCAGCGAGGCGAAGGTCCACGACAGCTTGCGCTTCGAGAGGGCCGCCTCCTCCAGGCTCTGACGGAAACTGGAACCGAACGCGACTTCCTGGGCGCTGAGTTCGCCTGCCTCGAACGTGATCGCGAAATCGTAGCCAGGAGGCGCCTGGCGGATGGTAAAGCGGTAGGCACCGATCTCGAACTCGTCTCCGGGCTGGAGCTGTGACGCCCGTGTGCGCTTGCCGTTGACGAACAGCTGCTCGCGCCCGACCGCGCGGACCGAAAGGTGCTTGCCCGTCTTGCTCATTTCGGAATGAGACAGGGCGAGCTGGCGATCCTGGAGCTGGATCGACTGATCGGTAGCACGACCGATGGTGAGAACGTCGCCCTCGAAGTCGGAGTCGATGTGCTCGTAGGTGTCGCCGGCGACGGGTCGGACTTCCCGGATCAGGATGCGCATCACGGCGTCACCAGTACACGAACACGGCGAACACGTGGACGATCAGCGCCGCCACGCAGGCAAAAGCGAGCGGTACGTGGAAATAGAGCCAGATGCGCAGGAGACCCTGGATCTGCACGTCGCGACGGATACGGTCGAGCAGCCGCCCGCGGGCACCGAGAAGATTGGAGGCCTCGCGCAGGTAGGAAGCCTGCTCGCGGTGACTGGTCTGCGATAACTGTTCCACCACCAGATCGAGAATCGGCTTCTGCCGAACGTTCGCCACCAGCCCCTGCCCCGGCATCATGACCTGGGAGTCGTCGCGCGCAGTGAGCTGGGCGATCACCCCGCCGCCCACCACGGTCCGGTCCAGGGCGCTCGCCACCGCTGTTTCCATATCCGACCCGAGCTGCGCGACCTGGCGCATGATCTGCTTATCGATCTCGGCAACCTCCCGGTAGAGATCGCCGCGGGTCTTGCCGCCGGTGTTGTCACTCAGCATCTCCGGGTAGCGCAGGTAGGCCCAGACGCCGAAAAAACCGCTGAAGATCACCAGCAGCATCAGTACGTAGGCCAGCGTGTGGACGTTCCAGCCGAACTGGAAGCCAGCGTGCAGCGTAGCGATGACGATCAGCGAACTGCCGAGGTAGACATGCGCCGAAGTCCAGCCCTGGACGGTGCCGAGCTTGGAGGCGTAGTTGCGCTTGCGCCGGCCGAGGTAGGTCAACCAGAGAATCAGCAGCGCGCCGATGGTCCCGAGCGTGTACCCGAGCCAGGTGCCGCCGCCGGGCGGCTGCGGCAGGTCATGCCAGGCATAGACACCGATCGCCCCGATGCACAGCACGAGCGAGATCCAGAACCAGCGCCCGCCGCGATAGCTGATGAAAGACTGATACATCTTATCGAGGATCCCCCGATCCCTCGGCCCGCTCCGGCCGTTGACACCTATGCCGCCCAGGCATTGGCAAAACCACCCGCCCCGCGTCCATCATGGCACGCCGCAAGCATTGTCGCACCAACTGCGGACATGCCCCCTTGTTACATCGTCAGGAACCGTCCCGCGTCGGCATCAGCGTGTACTTACCAGATCGACGAAGTCCTCCGGCGACAGCCGCAGCGCCGCCCCTGTGGGACAGGCCCGGACGCATGCCGGCCCACCCGCCAGATCGAGACACATGTCACACTTGACTGCCATCTTCTGCTCATCAGGGCCTTGCGGCACCTCTTCCTTGCCGTAGGCCTGCCCGGGGCCAGGCCCGGCGCCGAACAAAAGCCAGCTCCAGATGCCCGGTTTCTTCGGCGGTTTGTAGGCCATGTGGATGACGCCGTAGGGACAGTTCTCCTCGCAGTTGCCGCATCCGATGCAGTTGTCCTGAATGAACACTTCACCGCCGGGGCTGCGCTTGATCGCGTCCGGCGGGCAGTCCTTCATGCAGTGCGGGTCTTCACAGTGGCGGCAAGAGGTCGGCACGTGGATGTGGGCGAAAACGGCGCCGGCCTTCCGGTTCAGCCGCGAGGTGCCACCGTGGGTCTCGGCACAGGCGACTTCGCAGTTGTCGCAGCCGACGCAAAGCGCCTTGTCGATCAGGAGCACGTCGGTTGCTTCACCGAGGCCCTGCTGCATGAGGAAGGAAAGCATATCGCCGGAGGCCGCGTCCGCCTGCAGGCGCACGTTCTGCTGGGTCCGCTGCTTGACCTCATCGCGCATGCTCTCGAGCAGCTCAGGCGACTTCTGCAGCAGATCGAGGAAAGTGCCGCTGTCGAGGGAGATGGTCTCCGTCTTCACCGTTGCCCGTACCGTTGCCGACCGATCGCTGTTGCCGAGCAGACCCATCTCGCCGACGTAGTTGCCCGCAGCCACGTAGGCCATCGGTATCTCGCGGCTATCGAAGCTCTTTGCCACAGTGACCGAGCCGGAACGGATGAGGTGCAGCGAGTCCGCCCGATCACCTTCCTGGAAGACGACCTCACCAGGCTTGTAGTGGTTGATCTTCGCTGCCTTGGCGATGGGCCGCAGGTCCTCGAGCGGCACGCTCGGGGCAAAACGCTGCTGAATCGTGCGGAGGATGAACGTCTCATCCAAAACGCGCTTCACAGCGTCCACCGAGTTCACCAACTTGTTCATCGTGCGCCGCGGTGTCTCGATCAGTACGCAAAACGTACCCGCTCGCACCGTGGC
This sequence comes from Pseudomonadales bacterium, assembly GCA_007131295.1. GTDB lineage: Bacteria > Pseudomonadota > Gammaproteobacteria > Pseudomonadales > Azotimanducaceae > SLTB01. The sequence continues at coordinate 7,988 of SLQW01000117.1, forward strand.
CGAACGCCGACGACCGGAGAGCAGGCTCATTTCGCCGAAGAAGTTGCCCTGGCCCGACTTGATCGTGAGATCAGGACCGGCCTCGATCTCGACGCTGCCGTCGAGGATCGTGAAAAAGGTGTTGGTGTAGTCGTTCTTGGCGAATACGACCTCACCGGGTTCGGGCATCAGAATATTGGAATCGAGCATGAGCTCCCGGAACACCAACGGGTTCACCCGGGAGAAGATCGGAACGCGCTCCTGCATGAGCTCGAGGACTTCGTCGACCTCCAGGGCATAGGGCATTACCGCGAACTTCTGTTCCAGCAGCGGGTGATCAGCGGGCTTGATGCTGTTGCCGAGGATGTACTCGACGACCTCGTAGCCCTGGTTCATCGCCTGCTTGATCAGCGGATAACCGCCAAGCGCGCCGATGATGTACATGCCTGCAACGTTCGACTCGTACTTGGTGGTGAGTACGGGCAGAGCACTCGGGTCTTCATTCGGGAACTCGACCCCGAACGACTCCACCAGTTTGCGCTGGGGTACGGCGCCGAGGCGCGCGATGACGCGGTCCACCGCCAACTGCACCTCGCCCGACGGCGTACCGAGAACGATCTGCCCGGGTTTGTCGTCGAAGTCACCGGTATCCACCCGCACCACGTTGGTGCTGTAGAAGCACTGCAGATCGCCGCCGGCAATGGCTGCAGTGATCGCGCCCAGGTTGCCCTCTTTCGCCCGAGCGAATTCGTCCCGCCGATTGACGATGTAGACGCGGTTGTGGCGAGCCAACGCCAGGGCGTTCTCGATCGCCGCGTCACCGGCGCCGACGACGACTATCGTCTCATTCCTGAATTCGTCCGGGTCGTCGAGCTGATACTGGATGAACGTCGCGTCATCACCATCCACACCCAGCTTGCGCGGATTGCCCTGCACGCCGATACCGAGGATGACGTGCTCCGCTTCGAGCTTCTCGCCGTCATTGATGGTCAGCGTGAAGTTGCCCTTGGAGCCTTCGATGGCGGTGACGCGGGCCTGATAGCGGACATTGACCGAGTGCTGGCCGAGGGAGTGCTCCCATGCATCCAGGACCGCCTCCCTGCTGCCCTGTTCGAACGGTACCGGGCTTCGCAGCGGCAGCACGTTCGGCTCGGCCATCACGTGCTTGCCCTTCTGGTATTTCTGGATGGTATCGGAATGCTTGGCGGTGGCTTCGAGCAGGACGTGGGGGACGCCGAGTTCCGCCGCATGCGCAGCGGCGCTAATGCCGCCCGGCCCGGAGCCGACGACAGCGATCTTGATTTTCCCGCTCATGGCCCCGATGCCCCCGGCCGGATCACGTCGGCCCTCCGGCGTTGCCGAAGCACCCCAACTGCTCGAGCGCGACACCCCCGAAGCCCGCAATCTAACCGAGTCCTCGTGACGTTGTGAAGCGCTGCAACCAGTCGAATTCAAGCACGCGAATCGGGTATCGCCACCTCTCGCGGCATGCGCGGCCTGCGCGGTGATCGAGCACTCGCAGCCGACGACCGCTCGCCGTCCTCCCCGCCAACCACGTTGCGCCCGAATCCGGCGGCATTCCGCGATCGGCGCGCTCGCGGAGCGCGAGCACGCCTTCCCACAGCGGCATCGCCCGAATCGCGCGTAACGGCTGGCTGCAGCAACACCTAGTGGGAGAGCGTGGCTGCGCAACGCGCAGGCACGCCGAGAAGCGTCACGCTGAAAGCGGACAGGAGCCCCTCGATCGCGAGGCTCCGATCAGACCGGAAGCGTCGTCACGCCGACGCTCCCAGGACCTGCTTCAGAACCGAACCCGGATGGCCCCCGTAAAGACATCGGCCCCATCGATGTTCTCGTACCCCACCTCGGCACCGAAGCGTTCCGTGAACATATAACCTGCGCCAACTCCGATCCCGAACTCCCAGGTGCTCTCGGAACCCGACACCCGGACACCGTTACTGATGGGTCCAGAGGTGGTCTCTAGAGGGATCACCGAAGGGTCTTCTTCAATGAATGCAGCGGTGCTGAGCTTGAAGCGGGTGTAGGACGGAGTGACGAATAGATAAAGGGGGCTTTGCGTCTGATACTCGAACCGAGCCGTCAAACCGAAGAAGTGATCGAGTTCGACATCCACGTCGACTCCATCGACGGTCTCAGTATCGTCACCTACACCGAAACCTGCCCGCAACTCCGGATTAAAGGAGAAGCCCTCGCCCAGCTCGAAGCGGTGGCCTACGCTCGCATAAATGGCGCCCACGTCGAAGTCGTCGGACACGTGCAGATAGCCAACGCTTCCGTTCCAATCGGCGTTTGCGGCGGAAATGGACAGCATCGCAGCCAAACCTGTTGCAGTCAGCAGTTTCGTTTTCATTGCTCTCTCTCTGGATATGCGTAGAGACGAACGGCCAAAAAGACCGCAGGCCACCCGGTGAATCTCCGCCGGGCAGCTGGAAGATAGACCAGGAAGAGCGCGCTGCCAGTCCGATTCGGGCGCATACACACACCGAACAACAACCGAACGCAGCGTGAGTCTGATATGACGAGACTGCCCTCTGGCCAAAAGAGCCCCAGAGCCTGGCTGGAAGTGTTGCGGGCTATCCATAGCGCGCAACACCATCCGGCCGAGGCCCGGTCCGGCAGGACCGGATCGCGCCAGGGTCAGCTGCGCCGAAGGGTCGCAAGCCAGGGATGGCTCGCGACCGCGGACGTGACGATCTGCGTCACGCCCAGTCCCATCGGCAGTCCGCTGTTGTCGCGCAGCGTTGTTCGCCGGCAAGACGCAGCTCCACGCGCGGCCACAACAACATGGCCCGACCACCGCATGACGCCAGGTTGCAGCACACCTCGTGGGAGAGCGTGGCTGCGCAACGCGCAGGCGCGCCGATCTGCGTGATGCCAAGCTCTTGCGAGAGGCTCAACCAAAAACGCCAACGGCCCCTGCCTGCGTTCGCGCCCTGCACCGCCGCAGGGCAGGGATGGTTCGTGGGCCATCCTTGGCCCACGACCTGGACGCTACGCGTCCAGGCGTCCGCGCTTCGCTCGACGACCGAATCGGCAATCCTGCCGATTCGTCGAACGA
>SLQW01000076.1 GCA_007131295.1 Pseudomonadales bacterium
CAGGTAGCTCAGTTGGTAGAGCAGCGGACTGAAAATCCGCGTGTCGGCAGTTCGATTCTGCCCCTGGCCACCATATAAATCAATGACTTAGCTAAGATCGTAATTTTCGCGCAAAATCTTTGCGTGAATCTTGCGTGAGTCAGCTCACGCGGAGCCGCCGCAACAACACGAGGGCCGGCTTCTCGCCGCGCCGCTCGCACACCATGTTCGCCGCCTCGATGAGCTTGGAAAGCTCAGCCGCCGAATAGCGTGTGGTCATGCGCCCGGAGCGGTGTCCGAGCAGATCCTGCCGGTCCTCGAAGCTCACTCCGGCGGCCCGCAAACGGGAGCCGAAGGTGTGCTTGAGGTCGTGAACGCGCACCCAGGGCAAGCTGACTTCCTTGCTGGCACGACACCAGGCGCTGTTGAGCATCGGCCCGTCAGGCCCTGCTCGTCGATCCAAGCGAGATTGGGGATCCGGCGTACGATCCGAAGGCCGTGATTGATCGTTCGTGGTTGCCTGCCCTCCTTCTGTCTTGAGTGAGTCAAGCGCTAACGCGCACCCAAATGGATACGCTTCAAGGGCACGGCGCCGATCCATGGCAGTAACTGCTAGATCGTCATGATGTCCGTGTCCAGCGTTCGACCGAAGAGATTCGCTTCCTCAGAAATTAGGGTCGGCCTCGCTCCTCCAGTAGACTGGAAAACTTCTAATTCGCCTGGAAACGGAGCAGACCACGTGTCAAGAACCCCGAGCGAACGAATCTTTTTCCTGCCATCACTGGTGCTCACCACCAGCCTGCTGCTCGGCGGCACCAGCGCTAATGCCAGTTTCGGCTATTACGTCGGCAAGAACCTAACCGAAGACGGCAGCGTACTTCTCGGAGGCACCGGCGAAGAGCCGTCCAGCCACTGGCTCGACATCGTACCCAGGATGCGCCACGAACCCGGCACGATGGTGACCGTGGGAGCCACTGAAGCGGCCCGGTTGCCGGCCCGGCTATCGCAGATACCTCAGGTCGAGGAAACGTTCAGATACATCACGATGAATTATTCAAGCTTCGCAGGGTTCCCAGCACCTTTGACGAATGGCGGTCTAAACGAGCACCAGGTTGCCGTGCGGGACATCTGGTCCCCCTCCCGACAGGAACTGATCGACATGACGCCCACGGATCAGACCGGTCCGAACTACAGTGACCTGGCCCGATTCGCCGTGGAACGCGCACGAACTGCCCGGGAAGCCGCCGAGATCATCGGCAGCCTGGTTGACCGCTACGGATACACAACCTACGGAGGCAACTCTCATCTCATCGCAGACCCCGAGGAAGGCTGGGTCGTGATTCAGTTCGCCGGGGGACAAGGACTCTGGGCTGCCGAACGCCTGGGGCCCGACGATGTACGCGCCAATTATCCCGGCTACATACAGGAATTCCCGCTCGACTACATGGACCACCCGGACTACATGGGATCGCCTAACTTGGTTGACTTTGCGGTCGAACAGGGCTGGTTCGACCCGGACACCGAAGAGCATTTCAGCATCGAGCGTGTCTACGGTATCGGCGCTATGCGCGAGGACGGCACGAAGTTCATGTCACCCGCTCGAATCGAGCAGATCCTGCAAGAAATGGCCCCCGTCTCCGTGGCAGACATGATGGCCATGGTCCGCGATGCACGTATTTCCGATGATCATGACGGTTACGGCCAGGTGGCTCATCTGCGCAGTGACCTGCCGCACCCTGGCTTGGCTCTGCTGTGGGTTGCACCGACGGGATCTGTCACTGCCCCGTTCCTGCCCTGGTGGATCGCTATCGACGATGTACCACCAGAGTTCGGCGAACATCGCTACCTGACCGAAGGTACTGCCGCCGCATTCATCAATCCGGAGTTTCAGCAGCAGGAGGCAACGGAGTTTGCAGGACGGCTGTTCACGCGGCTGATGTTCCATACCTGCGCCCACCCGGAAGATCATCTGGACCGAGTCACCCGCATCCTGACGGCGTTCGAAACGGACATGCTCGGACAGGTACCACGCATTGAAGCACTAGCAGTGCTCGCTTTCGATGAGGATCCCGAGTTGGCGCGTGAACTGCTGACGCTTTACACCCACGGCCGCGCTGATGCGGCAATGAAGCTCGGCCGTAGCCTGGTCGCCGGAATCGAAGTAGAAAACCGTGTGGTCCATGGAATTGCGCGCCCCCCGCGTGGCGCCGACATCAATGCCGGTGGCCTCGCGGTCAACTGTCTGATCGGCGCAGATCCGAACCGCCCGGCCCGGGACCAGGAATGAGCGGCTCGAGGGAACTCGGAGAAAAAGTCCGTGGACTTCTTGCCTCAGGACTCCAGGCTCAGCGCCAGGGGCGTCTCGAAACGGCTTCCAAGCACTATGAGCAAGTGCTGGAAGCACTGCCGCGGCAGGCCGATGCGCTTCATCTGCTGGGCCTCACTCGCTTTCAGAGCGGGAGGCCTGAGGAAGCCCGGGAGCTGATACGGAAAGCGCTCGAGCAGGATCCGAAGCGTGTGAACGCCTGGAGCGACTTGGGCATGGTGCTGGGGCGGCTCGGCGATCACGAAGACTCTCTCAAGGCGCTCGACCAGGCGCTGGAATTGCGTCCCGATCACCCTGATGCGCTCAACAACAAAGCTCAGACTCTGCGCCGCCTGGGCCGCCATGACCAGGCGCTGCCGCTACTACGCGAGGTCACGCGCCTGCAATCCGGCTCGGCAGCCGCCGCATACTTCCTTGCTGACTCCCTTTTTCGAACGGACCGCACCGAAGAAGCTTTGGCGATATACCGTCGGGCTGCACGGATGGCGCCGGACGATCGCCGCATCAGACTGGGGTTAGGCGAAGTACTCGAATCATTGGGCCAGTTCGAGCAGGCCCGACTGCAGTATCTTGCGCTGCTGAGGCGTCAACCGGACAACGCCATGGCACTCGCCCGCCTGCTGCAAATGCGGGATCGACCAGCCGAGTCCGAATGGGTAGAGCGAGCCCGCAAACTTGCTGCCGCAGAGGGCACGCCGGAACCGGGGCGGATTCATCTGGAGATTGCGCTGGGTCATTGGCACGACCGCAACAATGAGCCCGAGTCTGCTTTCGCGCACCTTGAGCGAGGGTACGGCGCTCTCGCTAGGCAGCAGCCCTTCGACAGTGACGCTTATACGCGTGCCATCGATACGCTGGTCGAGACGCTGGATTCAGGCTTTTACGAGCTTGCGGAAACTTCTGGCCTCGACAGCAACCGCCCGATTTTCATCGTCGGCATGCCACGCTCAGGCACCACGTTGACCGAACAAATACTGGCCAGTCACTCCCAGGTTGCGGCTGGAGGTGAACTGTCGATGCTACTCCAGGTCAGCCATGATGTTCGCAGTCTCGCCACCTCAGGACGGTCTTATCCGGATGGGCTGCCGGAACTGCGCCGAGAGGACCTGCGCCAACTCGGTGAGCGCTATCTCTTGCACCTGGACCGTATCTCCACGACAGCGGCTCATGTCACCGACAAGCTACCGTTCAACTTCATGCACCTCGGACTGATCGCGCTGCTTTTTCCACGCGCCCGCATCGTCCACTGCCATCGACAGCCACTGGACAACTGCCTGTCCTGTTACTTCACCAGTTTTTCCGATGGGATTCGCTTTGCGAACCGGCTCGATACGCTCGGGCGTTACTATCTCGATTATCACCGGCTGATGGAGCACTGGCATAAGGTGCTGCCGGCGCCGATCCTGGACTTACCCTATGAATCCCTTGTCGACGACACCGAGCACAGCGTCGCCCGCCTACTGGCTTTCTGCGGGCTCGAGTGGGAAGACGCCTGCCTCGAATTCCACCAGACGGAGCGCGCGGTGCGGACGCCCAGTCGCTGGCAGGTACGCCAGCCGATATACAGCCGATCCGTAGGACGCTGGCGGCGCTACGAGTCCCAGCTTGAGCCGCTGCGTGCACTGCTGGAACCCTTGCTGCCGAAGACCGACTGAGGTTCAGCGAATAGTCCGGTGGCGTTCCGGCAGGCGCACTCCATGCTCCAGACGAGCACGCGCATCGATGCTCTCCGCCAGCACCTCCTTGAGGCGCAGACTGCGCAGTGCATGCTCGTGCGCACGAGCCGTCAGATGGTGGACGAGAAGGTCCGACTCGGACTGGGACGCGAGCAGCCGGGCGATGCGACGCTCCTGCTGGTGTGCAGTGATCAGACTTGCTTCCAGGAGGTCTAGCGCGTGGTGAACCTCTGCGCTGAACTGATCGTCGTGTTCAGTTGCCAAATAGAACAGCCGCTTGGAAATCCGGTGCGCATAGCGCGTCGATTCGAGTCCACGATGGTCCTCGCGGATCGTCTGGCGACGGGCCTCGCCCGCAGTCAGATAGCGGTGACGCATGAACTCCGGAGGCACATGGGAAACCGCTGGCTGCCACGGCGTAAACGCCGCTGCCCATGGTGTCGCCGGCGCCGCCCACAGGGTACGCAACTGTCCTGGCACCTCCGCCTCCAAGTGGGCAACTTGGCCATAGCCAGCCGAGTCGGTGCCGGCACTGCGCAGGGCGGCCATAAGGTCGCGGGGTGCAATCTTTCCGTCTCGCGCTCGCAGTTCCGCCTCGATGCGGCGCGCCTCCGTGGCGCTTCGCTCTGAATACTGGTCGGGTCTGGCATAGGTCGCGATGACGTCAAGAGGCTCGTTCGCAGACCGGTGCCAGCCCTGCTGGACAGCAAACTCGATGAAATTGTCGGAAGCCAGATAGTTTGGATTCTCGCGCCAGTCCGCCGGAAGGGTCTGCACGTATCCCATGGCATGATAGCCACGCCAGTTCATCCAAATTTCGTCCGACTGTAGGCGCCGGGCTACCCACAGCCCTTCGCCGCCGGCCAGCTGCAGCATGACCCAACCTTCTTTCGGATCGGCAAAGACATGCGAGTTGCCGCCGTATGTAGTGAAGCCGTGCGTCTCGATGAGATCTGCTACCAAATCAACCGCTTCCCGCGCGCTGCTGGCACGCTCCAACGCCAAGCGCGCGAGATCGGAGTAGTGCGGTCCACGCTGAGGCGTGGCTGTCATGGCGACCAGCTCGTCACGAGAGAACAGCGCCACGTCGCGTACAGCAAGCCCCTGATCGTTCAGCCCACCGTTGGTGAGCGGCTCCGGAAACCCCGCGAACCAGGAATACTCAGTAGCGATATAGCCATGAGTTCGTGCCACCTGGGGAATCAGACTTCGCTCTCCGGGAATGTCGGCCTCCGCGGTGGCGCCCACTTCCACGAGCGCGTCTGCCGGATGCTCGCGCGCCGGCTCGATCCGCAGCCAATGACTGGAAGGCTCGTCGCCGAAACCAGCCAGCAGCACGCTGCCATCGGCTGTCAGGTCACGTCCGACGAAGATCGAAACGCTGGCGACACCAGACACGCTCGGCAACAGAAGCACCAAAAACAACATGCCTTGGAGACGACGAGTGAAATAAGCGGACAAACCCCTTCTCCCGATCGGGAAAGTACCGGACCATCGAAAGGGTTAGACCGCGAGACGGGATCACCTATCTGCGAACCCGCCTCACGGATTTCAGTCGACTTAGAGGTCAATACCGGTACGAAAGACGCAAAGTCATACGCTGACGATCGATAAACATCACACCAAAGCCCGGGTTACCCTCTTTGGCGGTAAGGATGTCCTTATCAAAGACGTTCTGCCAATTAAAGGACACGCTGAAGCTGTCGTTCCGCGGCGGCGTGTAAGACGCATGCAGGTCAAAGCGGCTATGCGAACCCGCGACCAGCGGACCGAACCGATCCGCGTTGCTGGGCCCCTCGACAAACGCATAATTGCCACTGTACTTATACGTCGCTCCAACACGCAGGCCATCCAGAGGCCCTTCCAGAAATTCGTAACTCGACGTGACCGAAGCAGAGTGTTTCGGCGCGCTGCGCGGCGGCGTAGTGGTATCGAAGTTCGGATCGTTGATTTCCGCATCCAGGTAGCCGTAGTTGGCCGCGAGATTCCAGCCCGGCAGGAGCTCTCCGATGACCTCTAACTCCAAGCCCTGGGCTTCCTGGGTTCCCGCCAGAACTGCCGTGCTGGGATTGGCAAAACCACCGACGAAAGAACCGGAGACCGCGATATTGGTGATCTCGTAGTCGAACAGCGCAATTGAGGCGCCCAACGCACCACCGAGCATCTCCGCCTTGAAGCCGATCTCGTGTTGCGTCATCTCCTGCGGCGCACTAGTGACTAAGCCGTCCTCGTCGATAAAGGTCTGCGGCTCGAACCCTTCGCTATAGCTGTAGTAGAACCGGCCGTCGTCGATCGGACCCACGCCACTGAAAAGCTCATAGGTCGCACCAAGGCGGAAGACCGTCTTGTCGAAACTGGTCTTCGTCACCTCAGCGGGATCGAGCGCTACTCCGCCCAAGAAAGGATTGCGCTCCTTGCGCTCGGTGTCTTGATAAAGCACGCCAGCAAGCACCGCGAGGCGGTCGGTCGGATTCAGCAGCAGCTGAAAGCTCAGAAGCAGTTCCTCGGTGTCGACCAGTTCTTCACGGCCCACGCCGGCAGCACGTCGATCTTCCGTGGAGACTGGTTCGAAAGGCGTGCCGTCCACGAACCGAGGGGAACCGTCGTAGACCTCGTCGGAGTACCAGTCTATGGACGCGATGCCCATGAACTGACTGTTGAGCAATTCAAACCGGTCCGGCTTGGCATTGTCGCGGTATTCGAGGGCGGCGAAGAACTCATGAGTTCGCCCCATGAAGTCGAAGTCACCGGCGAGCGACTGGTTGAAGGTGTACTCCTCGCCATCCCTGTCGATGTCATAGGTGTAGATGTAAATTTCATCATCACCAAGACCATAGGCGCCGAACGGACCGAACGGGTAGAAGTACTCGATGAACTCTTCGTATTGGTTGTACGACACCTGAGTCCGTGAGCGCCAGCCGTTAGCAAACGTATGATCGATCTCGAGCATGCCGATATTGAACTCGTTCTCGGAGTTCGACTGGTCGGGGTGCGAGAAATACCAGAAGTCAGGATTGATATCCGGCAGTCCCAGATTGCCATCCGGCTGCAGGACCACCGCCGCGCCATCCCAAGGGTCCACTTTTCGCCGCTGATGGATGTAAGTCAGGTTGAGACGCGTGGCCGGTGTAAACGCGTACTCGAGTGCGACAAGGCCCGCCCGCTGATTGTTCGGAAAGCTCTCGCCCTGAATATCAAGAGGATGGTCGTACTCGTCATAGGCGAACGCGAAACGACCTGACAAATTGCCGCTTTCGGAGAGAGGGCCCGTGATGTCCATCTCCAAGCCCCACGTATCGTAACTGCCTATGTGGCCGGAGGCGCTAAAGTCGAACTCCTGCTCGGGGCGCTTGAGAATGTTGTTGATTTCGCCCCCGAACGAACCGGTGACGCCGTAGAGCACCGTAGCCGGACCGCGTACGACCTCCACCCGCTCGATAGCAACGGAGTCGAGTGAAGTCGCCCTCTGTCCAAGGAGGATACCGTTGACTCGATGGTTGGCATTGACAATGCCGCGCATGACGATGCGTTCGAGCCCGAAACCATAGCCTGCGCGCTGCACGTTGGGAACGAGGTCGGTGGCGTCGTACACACTGCGGGCATTGATGACCGAAAGCATATCTGCCGTCAGGACGGACACAGACTGCGGTGTATCCACCAGCGCCATGCCGAGCCCGGTGGCGGACGTCTGGTCGTCCGGACGGTACTGCTGAGCAACGCCGCGAACCACGATTTCATCGAGGAGACCCGGATTGGACTGCTGCCCGGACTGACCATGGCTTGCCCCCGAAGCCACCAAAGCGGTGGACGCCAGCAGACCCTGAAAATAACGAGACCTGGATGCCCCTGTGTGATTTGCCATTTGACGACATACCCCTGAACGTATTGTGCACGCGATCGACACGCGCGAATGAGTCAGTGATCGACGTGGTTGCGCCGGTCGAATCACTGAATAACAACGATGTGACAGGACGACGTGCGAAAAACACGCCATTCGAGAATCGGCCTTGCACCGATCCGATTGCAGGCAACGCAAAGAGGGAAGTCTGACAACGCGTGCGTCGCTTCCGCTTTTCCATAGTAACAGATCTGGCCGACCACGTGTGTCAGATCTGCAGCGCTGCCAAGGCCACGTTGCAGTCTTTCCAGAGCTGCAACATCATCATCGCGCCAAGTGCCTGATGGAGGTCTGGCAACAAATGTCAGCAGTTGCGGAACTGCCGCCTCCCTTCGAGCTGCTCGAGCATCGATCGGTCGAGCGCATCCATAGATTTCTCCTCGCGGTGCCTGCGCAGGCGGTCGATGCGATTATCGAGGCAAGACTGTCGGAGCTAGCACCGCGTGCACGCTTGCCCGGCTTCCGCCCTGGCAAGATTCCAATGCACGCCCTCAGGCGGCAGTACGGCAGCGAACTACGCGCTGCGGCAATCCAGTCGGCCGGACTCTCGTGCGCCGCAAGACTCTTTCGCGAGCTCGGCCTGCACCCTGTCGCCAGTCCAGGGATGTCCGAGGAGACCGATCCGAATAGCGGCAATGGCGAGGTGTTGCTGCGTCTCGAGGTGGAGACCCTGCCCACAATTGACACTGCCGACCTCGCCGAAATTCGCCTGCTCCGTCCCGTGGTCGCGGGCAGGGAGGCGGAATCGGAACTGACCGCACTGACGGAACTCGTACTGCGAACCAGGCTGCTGGACGCTCTCGACGAACAGTACCGTTTCCCGATCTCGCAAACGGCAGCCAAGGAGGAGACGCGCGGCCTCCTCGCGGGGTACCGAATCGAAGTTGGCGAAGAGCCCGACGCCGAGACACGGCGGATTCTCGAAGATATCGCGCGGCGGCGTATCCGGCTCGGGATGCTGCTGAGCGAATTCGGGCGACGCCTGCACATCGACGTACCTCAAGAGGAACTTCGTGCTCTTGTGCAGGAGCAGGCGGCAGAAAACCCTGATGTGGCCCAGGCGCTGGAGGCCTACTACCTCAGCCAACCGGCTGCTCTTGCCCAGCTGCGCGCACCGGTCTTCGAGCAACGCGTGATCGCAGCCATCCTGGAACGCTGCCGCATCGAGACGGTCACGGTCAACGAAAGGAGGCTTCGGGAGATGGCCCAGCCCGATTCGTCGCTGTCTTGAGCGGACCCGAAACTGCCATGGCCACGGACGATTCGCCGACACCCGAAGAGATCCGGCAGGCTCTGAATGCCAAAGAACTTCGGAGGGCAGCGAGTGCTATCGGAACATTGTTGGCGAGCCGACCCGAGGACCCGGTCGGCTGGCAGCTGCTGGCGCAGCTCGCGACGCTCCGCGGAGAAGCCCAGCAGGAGATACATGCGCTGCGCCAGTGGCTCGCGCGACAACCGAATCAACCTAGCGGCTGGCTGCGGCTGGCAAGCGTGCTGGCAGCAGAAGGTCAACTGCAGGAGGCACTGGAGAGCCTGCGTGAAGCAGTACCGCAGTGCCCCGCAGATACGCGCCTACTGCTAGCCCGCGGCCGTATCGCGCTCAGCCTGATGTCGATCGACGAAGCGCTAACGAGCGCCCAGGATCTTGGCGCGCAACCGGGCGGCGCGGCCTCCGCGTCGGAACTGCTGGGTGACTGCAAGCGAGCCCAGGGCGATGTAGCTGCTGCCCTACAGGCATACCGGCGCGCGCTCGAACTCGATGGTGAACGCACGAGCGCCCTTTTTGCCTTGGTGGAGCTGGATTCGACCGGCAACGAGACAGCCTTCGCCCACGCGCGCATCACTGCCCTCGAGGATCGAAACCTGCCGCCCGCACGGGCCCGCCACCTGCAGTTCACGCTGGCTCTATTGCAGGAAAGACGCGGAGACTGGGGCTCCGCCGCTGGTCACCTGCACCGGGCCAATATGCTTGCGCTTGCCGAACAGCGCGAGCGCCCACTCTACCGGCAGAGCGCCATGGAACGGCGGATCGCCGGGCTGCAAGAGGCCTTTCCAGCGGCAACACTGGCCGAGTCACTGAAGCCGCTGCCCATCGGGGCGACGCCGATCTTCATCGTGGGCCTGCCAAGGTCGGGGACGACCCTGCTCGAACGGATCCTCGCCAGTCATTCTTCGGTGATCTCCGCAGGGGAACCCGAGTTCGCACAGCGCGCCTGGCTGGACTTCCAATACCACCGACAGACGACCGGCCGCGATGGCCCAGTCGACACCGGCCACCCGGTCGATGCGGAAGGACTAGAGGTCGCCCGCGAGCAGTATCTAGAGGGTTTACTTGAGCGGGCCGGGAGCGCTTCGTGGATCATCGACAAAATGCCAGGCAATTTCCTCTACGCGGGCTTTCTTCGGCTGCTGTTTCCCGATGCGCCGATCCTGAACATGCTGCGTGACCCTCGCGCCACCTCCCTGTCGCTGTACCGCGCGAACCTGACTGAACATGCGACCTACCAGCATGCCTTGACCGACCTCTGCCATTATCACCAACAATACCGCGACCTCATGAATCACTGGCGCCTTCACTTACCGGATCCGTTTCTTGAAGTGCGCTATGAACGGCTCGTCACCGAACCCGGCCCCATGATCAAGGCTCTGCTTGCGGCTCTAAAATTGCCGTTCGAGGCCACCTGCCTGCAATTTCACGAGCAGACTGCGACCATCTTGACCGCAAGCCACCAGCAGGCCCGCCAGCCCGTTTACACCGCTTCAATCGACGCCTGGAAGCGCTACGGCGAAGAACTGGGACCGGCTTTGCACCTGCACCCCGAACCGGAATCGCCGCGCGAGCTGCGGCCTGGCCATAGCTGACAGCACCCGGAGGCACGGTGTAATTTCCCCTGCGTCAAGATGTTGGCCGCCTCGGGTCCAAGGCCGGGATCCAGCCTGACAGATTACCGAGTCGTCTTGGCGGCGAACTCAGCGCTTTTCCAAAGCAGTACGACATTCGGCATTCAGGTACTCTCGCTTGCAAGGATGTCAGCCGAACGAGCGCAAGCCTCGCCCTTTCAACTTATAACCTGGCGGAATCGGCCTGCTTGCCGCGGATCAAATCCAGCTGCTTGATACCGAAAACAACTGCGA
>SLQW01000197.1 GCA_007131295.1 Pseudomonadales bacterium
GGGCGTCGTTCAGTTTGCGGGCATGAGGCGGATCTGACCGTACCAGGCTTCGGCTTCCTGACCCGTGTCGTCACAGTCGGTCATGATAGCGAGTGCATTCAGCTCAGATCTCTGCCGTGAATGTTGCGGAAGTCCTGGCGCAGGTCGCGGCGTTCGGTGATCCAGCGCGCGTCGGATTCGACCCCTGAACGCATGGCGATCATGACCGCCCGTGACTGATAGGCGTTTGGCCATTGTGCGCCCCGTTCCTCCTTGCTTGCCCACACGTAATTGATAGCGCGGGTGTGCCAGCCCAGTACGCTGTGCTGGTCGACTGCGTAGAGCCGGGCAGGGTAGTCGTCCCCCGCGCGGGTCCGCTCGTCTATGCCCTCGAATGTGCGCTCGACGCGCCATTCCCATTCGATTATCGGGGTGCGCTCGAGATCGATGTCCTCATGCAGGAAAAGCCCGGAGGCCGTGCCGTCTGTGCACAGGGCATGCACTGCGGGCCTGCCGTCGACTTCGCTGAGTTGATACCTGGTCTCGCCGGTGAAGGAGTGTCGCTCCCACTCGATGCTGTCGGCAGCCTCGAAGACGCGAACGGTTTCGTTCGCGTATGACCACGGCGAACCGGCCAGGGCAATCAGCGCGATGCTGATGCATTGCGTGCAGGCGACGGTCATGGCTTCGAGCCTCACAGCTTTTGTCTGTTCGATACAGCACGATGACGGCGTGGCGCGGCGTCCACAGTGTCCTCGAGCTTACGTCCGCGCCGCGCTTGAAAGTCTGTTTTCAGCTGAAAAGCTGATAGAGCCCGAGTTGCACTACGATCAGGGCGCTCGCCCACAGCCTGAGGTCGCGCCAGCGCTCGTCAGGCGCATCGGCGATGACCTGGCGGCGTGGGATCAGCCAGCAGCCCGCTAGCAGCGCCAGGAACAGAACCACCGTGAGACCATGGGCCCAGGCAACGGGCAGGCCCTGTACCCAGTTGATGACGCCCTGAACGAACTCTTCTTGGTCAGTCACGACGGAACACCAGGCGGGCGAGGGCGCTGTCGGGCAGCCGCGGCGTGTGCCGGCTTACCGACAGGATCACCGCCAGCGAGAACACGAAGCTGATGAAGGCCACATACAGCATGTTCATGCCGATCAGCGTCAGCGCACCGGATAATATGAGGCCCGAAAGCAGCGTAAACATGCCCGCTGCAGGCGTTGCCCAGCGCGTGAGCACGCCACACAAAAGCAAAGCCATGGTAGGGCCCTGGAACAGGCTCAGCAGCACCTGAACGAAGAAGAAGATGCCGCCCAGGTCGCCGATCAGCGGGGCGGTCGCCATGCCCACCACCAGGATTACCAGCGTCCAGGCACGGCCCACGGCGAGATCGCGGCTGACGTCCCGGTTCGGCCACAGCACACCGCGAATGTCGCGGGTGATGAGCAGCGAGGTGGAATTCAGGCCCGAGTCCAGGGAGGACTGCAGCGCGGCAATGATGGCGATGAACATCAGTCCGGAGAGACCCGGGGGCAGAACGTTCTTCACCACCCAGGGCAGGGCCGCGTCCGGGTACTCGATGCGCGCCTGCAGCACCAGTGCGAGCAGGCCCGGGAACACGATCAGGAGCGGCACCAGGGTCTTGGCGAACGCAGCGAACATCATCGACGCCTTCGCGTCCCACTCGCTCTTCGCACCCATGGTGCGCTGCAGAATGGCCTGATTGCCGCACCAGTAGGCCGGCGAGAGCACGAAAGCGAGACCGAGCAGTACGCCCACCCAGGGAAAGTCCGGGTGGTCCGCGGCCAGGTAGGTCTCGAGGTGATTCGGGTGCTCTGCGGTGAGCGAAGTCGCAAAGGCGCCGAGTCCGCCCACCTCGACCAGCCCGAGCCAGAGGATGGCGAGGCCGCCGACGAACATTATCACGACCTGCAGCGCGTCCGTGAACGCCACCGCTGCGAGCCCGCCTGAGACGCTGTAGAGGCCGACCACCACACCCGTCACCAGGATCCCCAGCCACATCGGCCAGCCGAGGTAGATCTCCAGCGTCACTGCGATGGCCCAGAACGACACGGCGATCGCGAACACCGAAAAAATGCAGGCGATCAGCGCCGAGAGCACGCGCACGCCCACGGTGTAGCGCAGACCCAGGTACTCCGGAATAGAGTACACGCCCGCGCGCCAGTACACCGGAATGAAGATCAGCGACGCCAGGATCATGGCCGGTATGGCGCCGATCCATTCGAAGTTGGCCTGGGCGATGCCGTAGTTCCAGGCACCGCCCGCGGCGCCCACGTAGCTCTGGGCGGAGACGTTGGTGCCGATGATGGACAGCCCGATGATGCCCCAGCCGAGGCTGCGCCCGGCGAGGAAGAAGTCGCGCGCATCCTGGATGCGACGCGACAGGGTAATACCCACCGCGGTGATCAGCACCAGGTAGGCGACGATGATGACGAGATCAAGGCCGTGGACGTCGTTCAAGTTGTGCTGACTACCTGCTGGCGGGACGGCCAAGCCTACCTGTGGTGAGGCGGGGTGGCATCCCCGGGATGGCGGGTCCTGGCGGTGCGCGGCTGGCACCCCGTGGGGGGGCGTTCGGGACACGCACGGAACGCCTCTTCTGGGAGCGGGTAATTCGGCCTGGAGGGCGGGGGTTGGGGAATGGAGCGGGCATCAGTAGTATCGGCGATCCGGACCACACGAGCCGTCTCGAACGGTCGCTTGGGATCGTCGTCCCGCCCGCGAGACGGAAGCGGATTTTCTGTGAAGGAGTGAGCGTTCATGAAACATGCAAAGCAGTTCTACATCGACGGCAAGTGGGTCGATCCGGTCGGTAAGGAGACGCTGGAAGTCATCAATCCCTCGACGGAAGAGGCCATCGAGACGATTGCGCTCGGTAACGCGGAAGACGTGGACCGCGCCGTGAAGGCCGCCAAGAAGGCCTTCGAGACCTTCAGCCAGACGACCCGTGAGGAGCGCATCGCGCTGCTGGAGAAGATCCTCGAAGCGTACAAGAAGCGCATGCCGGAACTCGCCGAGACCGTGTCCAAGGAGATGGGCGCGCCCATGGGGCTTGCCAACGCGGCGCAGGCACCGGCCGGCATGGGCCACATCATGTATACCCTGAATGCCCTGAAGGAGTTCCCGTTCGAAGAAGATGTGGGTGGCGCGCGCGTGGTGCGTGAGCCGATCGGCGTCTGTGGTCTGATCACGCCCTGGAACTGGCCTCTGAACCAGATTGCCGCGAAAGTCGCGCCCGCGATCGCTGCCGGCTGCACCATGGTGCTCAAGCCCACCGAGGTCGCGCCGCTGAATGCCATCATCTTTGCCGAGATCATGGACGAAGCCGGGGTTCCAGCCGGGGTATTCAACCTGGTGAACGGCGACGGACCGACCGTCGGCGTGGCCATGTCCTCGCACCCCGACATCGACATGATGTCCTTCACCGGCTCCACCCGCGCCGGTATCTCGGTGGCCGAGCATGCGGCCAAGACCGTCAAGCGGGTCACCCAGGAGCTGGGCGGCAAGTCGCCGAACATCATTCTCGACGACGCCGACTTCCAGAAGGTCATCGCCCGCGACATGTTCGGCATGTGCATGAACACCGGGCAGTCATGCAACGCGCCGACGCGCATGCTGGTTCCCGAGTCGCGTATGGACGAAGCCGCAGCCATCGCCAAGGCGGCGGCTGAGCAGATCAAGGTGGGTGATCCCAACGACGAGGGCACCACCATCGGGCCGCTGGTCTCTGCTGCGCAATTCGAGAAGGTGCAGGGATTGATCCAGAAGGGCATCGACGAGGGTGCCAAGCTCGAAACCGGCGGCGTCGGTCGTCCCGATGGCATGAACCGGGGCTACTACGTGAAGCCGACCGTGTTCTCGCATGTCAGCAACGACATGACCATCGCTCGCGAAGAGATCTTCGGACCGGTGTTGTCGTTGATCGGCTACAAGGACGACGCCGATGCGGTTCGGATCGCCAACGATACGGTCTATGGTCTTTCCGCCTACATCTCCTCCGCGGATCCCGAGCGGGCGAAGGAAGTCGCGCGGCAACTGCGGGCCGGCAACGTCCACATCAATGGTGCGGGCGTGGATCCAGGTGCGCCGTTCGGTGGCTACAAGCAGTCCGGTAACGGTCGTGAGTTCAGCAAGTGGGGCCTCGAGGAATTCCTCGAGACCAAGGCCATGCTGGGCTTCAACGCGGCCTGATGTCGCGCCCCCGCCGATGCCTCGAGAGGGGTTTCGGCGGGCCGTTTCGGAATGTGCCGGGGGCCACGCAGCGATCAGTTGCGTGGTCCTCGGCCGTATGTCGACCATGAAAGGATCGCAGCATGCGCCAGTCGAAACTCATCGGTCTAGGTTTTATCGTTATCGGGGCAATCGTGCTCTTCTTCGGTTACAACGCCAGTCAGTCCGTCGCCGAACAGGTGACCGAGACGCTGACAGGGCAGTTCACCGACGAGACCATGCTCTATTTCCTCGGTGGCGCGATCCTGGTGGTCATTGGCCTCATCTTCGTCGTTCGCAAATGATCTGACACCTCTTGCTGCTTTTGTGGGAAGGAGTGGCCACCACAGGCGGGCGCTCCGATCACGGCGCGATTCAGGAAACGCATCGATCGGCGCGCCGCCCTGCGGGCAGCACGCCTTCTCACAAGCCACGCGTCCTCACACTGCGCTCCTTCCCACAAGGTGAACCTATCGGATTTCCCAGCTAGTCAACTGCGCGCTCGCATCGCATCCTTTGCTGTCGAACCGGACGCCTGCTGCGTCCGCAGTCAGGCAGGCAGGAGAAAGACCATGAGCAGCACAGCGAAAGACTGGCGCGCCGAGCCCGCACCCGCCTGGGAGCTGCCGAAGATCGGCAACCATCCGATCCCCGGCCATCGCTACACGTCGCGGGAGTTCTTCGCGCGCGAATTCGAGCACATGTGGACCAAGGTCTGGCTGCTGCTGGGCCGCGAATCGGAAATGCCGAATCCGGGCGATTGGCAGATGGAGGAGGTGGGCCCTGAGTCCATCCTCATGGTGCGGCAAGAAGACGGCAACATCCGTGCCTTCTACAACGTCTGCCAGCACCGGGGTAATCGCCTGGTCTTCGAGCCCCAGGGCCACGTCCGCCGCTTCATCTGCCAGTACCACGGCTGGGCCTTCATGCCCGACGGCAGCCTCAACTTCGCCCAGGACGCGGAAGATTTCCCCGACGGCAACCCCTGCGACAACGTGCGCCTGAAGGAGATTCCCTGCGAGACGTTCTTGGGCTTCGTCTGGGTCAACATGGATCCGGACGCGGTACCGCTCAAGGAGTACCTCGGCCCGGTCTGGGACGACTTGAGCATGTACCCGATTCAGGACTGGAAGCGCTATCAGGCCCTCACGGTCAACGTGCCCTGCAACTGGAAGGTGATCCAGGACAACTTCAACGAGTCCTACCACCTGAAGAAGGTACACCCCGAGGCGAGCATGATGATCGAGGAGGGTTACAAGGAGACCCAGTTCGACATGTGCGCCGAGGGTCACTCGCGCATGATCATGCACGCGGGCTATCCGGCGCGGTCGCTGGAAGGCAAGAAGATGACGCCGGTGCTCGAGGCGATGATGCGAGAGTGGGATCTCGATCCGGACGAGTACCGCGGCCGCGAGCGCGAGGTGCGCCCGGCGCTGCAGAAGAAGAAGCGGGAACTCGGACCTCAGCGCGGGTATCACTACTTCGAGAATCTGCGTGACGAGCAGCTCACCGATTTCTACCACTACACCATCTTTCCGAATTTCGCCGTGTCGGTGACCGCAGACGGCTTCCACTTCCTGCGCCAGCGCCCGCACCCGACCGACCCCGAGCGCTGCGTGTTCGACAACTGGTACTACGCCGCCGACCCGCCGGAAGATACCCGCCCCGTGGGTACGCCGGCCGGACCGGTGGAACGCGGCACCGAGGTGGAACACGAGGTCATCGAGTACCTTGAGAAGAGCGTCGGCTTCGCCATCGACCAGGATCTCTCCATCACCACCGGCCAGCAGCTCGGCTTCCGCTCCCGCGGTTTCGAGGGTGTCTACCTCGCCGGTCAGGAAGCGCGCATCCGCCGCTATCACGAGGTGATCGACGAGTACCTCGACGGCGTCCGGCCCCACGGCCGGCTGAACGTTCGCCCGCGGCCGGTCTCGCCGATCCGCTGACTCGCGGCGCCGAGGACCGCGAGTCGGGTCGCGGCCCGGGGTACGCACGGCATCATCCTCGGGGCTCAGCCGTCGCGGTTCAGCTTGAATGTGCCGGTGGCGAAGGGGTTGATGATGGTCAATGTGCCGACTGGTCGGTCGTTACCAAAATCTTCGGAGTACAGCTGCCCGCATCCCGATCGGATGGCCGCTTCGACAATCAGCGCGTCGAACCAGGAAAGCTGTTCCGCGCGCGCAAGTTCGTGCGCGTCCAGGACCATGTTGGCGTTCGCAGGGACGACCTCGAATTCGGCCAGTGCTGCGAGTGCGTCGTGCGTGTCCTGCCAGGAAAATGCAGGTTCGAGCTTGCGTGTCAGAACCGACCGCAGCTCGATCAGTACCTGGGTGCTGACGACGATCTCGTGTCCACCGGCGAGTTCACGCAGCCAGGAACGGACGAATGCCGACTTATCCGGTTCCCGTCGATCCAGCCGGTAGACCCACAGATTGGTGTCGACGAACACCCGCACCCGGAGATCGACCGTCAGCCGGTCTGGCAATCGTGCAATGACGCGCGCGTCCAGCGCTCGTCGCTGGCCGAACGGGTGCGCTCGGCTACGGCGTCCAGCTTGTCCAGCGCGCCCAGACGCCGCTCCCGGGCATTGACGTAGTGCTGCAGGTACTCACGTACCAGGGCATTCACCGAGGTTTGCTCGCGCAGCGCTGCCTCGCGCGCCTTCTGCAGGAGCTCAGCGTCGAGACTGAGCGTGAGATTGGCCATGGGTATGCTCCTGAAAGCACGGGATCAGTGTAGCACGCATCCATTCCTTTGAGTTCTCGCGTCCGGATCAGGACGCTTGATCGTTTCGACCCGGGTTCGGTCGAGCCTTCTACGCGCCGCCAGGTGCGGGCGTTGCGCCTTCCCAGCCGTGGCCGGCATCGTTCCCGCATCCGCTTCAGCACGCTGCCGGGACGCTTCCGCGGAAGCGCCCTCGGCGCCACCGGTCTCACGCCCCTCCTGATCCATCCACTCCGGCGCCCGGTTCAGCGCCTGCATCGGCATGGCGCCGACTTCTGCAGGCAGACGCCCCTCGAAGCTCAGTGAGCCGTCGTCCTGGATCCGGTACCAGCCAGTGGGCGCAGCTCGGCATGGCGCCGTCCCAGGGATGGCGTTCGTCGAGCTGGCGGATGAGTTCGAGGAGCTGACACTCGGCACCGTGGATGCGGCCGCAGAGGTCGATGATGCGTGCGCCGAGTTCCTGAAGGGTGGTGTAGGCAGCCTGATCCATGGCCGATACCGAAGCAGAAAATTGGATAGATATACAGTATCCAGCAGGCCGTCTTAAGTCAACCGGAAGCGAAGAAATAGCCCGCAAAACACGAGGTGTTCGACGATTAGTATGACAGAACGCTTCGCTTCCGGATGGTCCTGTTTCAGGGGGTCGGCGACATCAAGTCGATTTCCCAGCGCATGGCTCGCTCAGCGTGGACTTCGGCTGCCATCCCTGGCGGCCGAGGGTGAAAGGGGCATCGTCTGGAGTGCTCGGGCTAGGGCGCCGACTGTGCATCCAGCGGTGCGAAGAAGGGCGTCAGTTCGTTTCCGATCAGCGTGAAGACCCCACCGGCGTAGACAATGTCGTCTGCGACCGCGAGGGCCCGGACGGTGGCGTTCGCGTCCGGATTCCAGTCGGTCAGGTTGGCGTCGGTGTCGATGGCGGCGAGTCGGTTGCGGGTTTCGCCGTCGATACGGGTGAAGTTCCCGCCTGCGTAAACGACGCCGTCGGCGATGGCGAGGCTCGAGACGCTGTTGTCGGCATCGGGATTCCAGTCGGTCAGATTGCCGCTGCTGTCGATGGCAGCAAGGTGATTGCGCGTTTCTCCGCCGACGCTGGCGAACTCCCCGCCCGCGTAGACGATGCCGTTCGCGACGGCAAGCGACTGAACACGGGCGCTGGCGTCGGGGTTCCAGTCCGTGAGATTGCCGTTAGTGTCGATAGCAGCGAGGCGATGGCGGGTCTGTCCGCCGATGCTGGTGAAGTTCCCACCCGCGTAGACGATGCTGTCCGCGACAGCGAGTGCCAGGACGCCGAAGGGGGCGTCGGCGTTCCAGGCCGTGACGTTGCCGTTGGTATCGATGGCGGCAAGGTTGGTGCGGCGCGCGTTGTCGCCTACGCTGTTGAAGTTCCCGCCCACGTAGACGATGTCCTCCGCGACGGTAAGGGCGAAGACCTGCGGGAAAGTCCCACCGGCACTGGGGTTCCAGGCCGTGACGTTACCGTCGGTGTCGATCGCGGCGAGGGGATTACGTGCTGCTCCGCCGACGCTGTTGAAGATCCCGCCCGCGTAGACGATGCCGTCCGCGAAGGCGAGCGCTTGAACCTGGGCGTTCGCATCGGGGTTCCAGTCCGTGAAGTTGCCGTCGGCATCGACCGCGGCGAGGCGGTTGCGCGATGCTCCGCCGATGCTGGTGAAGCCCCCGCCTGCGTAAACGATGCCGTCCGCGACGGCGAGCCCTTCGACGATGTCACCGGCATCGGGCTTCCAGGCCATGAGGTTGCCGTCGACGTCGATGGCGGCAAGGCTGCTGCGAGCCTGTCCGCCGACGCTGGTAAAGTTCCCGCCCGCGTAGACGATGCCGTCTGCAACGGTGAGGGTGAAGGCCGATCCGCCGCTGGCATCGGGGTTCCAGTCAGTGAGGTTGCCGCCTGTGTCGATGGCGGCGAGGCGGTTGCGCGCCTGTCCGCTGACGCTGGCGAAACTGCCGCCCGCGTAGACGATGCCGTTGGCGACAGCGAGGGCCTGGACGCGGTTGTCGGCGTCGGGGCTCCAGTCGGTGAGGTTGCCATCGGCATCGATGGCGGCAAGGCGCTCGCGCGCCTGTCCATCCATGCTGGTGAAGCGCCCGCCCGCGTAGACAATGTCGTCGGTGGCGGCGATGGCAAAGACCTCGTTGTTGGCATCGGGATTCCAGACGGTGAGGTTGCCGTCTGTGTCGATGGCGGCGAGGCGGTTGCGCGTCTTTCCGCTGACTTCGGTGAAGATCCCGCCTACGTAGACCGTGCCGTCTGCGACAGCGAGGGCGAACACCGCGTTGCTGGCATCAGGATCCCAGGAGGTGAGGTTGCCGTCGGTGTCGATGGCGGCAAGGTTGTTGCGCGCCTGTCCGCCGACTGCAGTGAAGATCCCGCCGGCGTAGATGATGCCGTTGGCGACGTCGAGAACAGTGACGGCGCCGTCTACGTCAGGATTCCAGTCGGTCACGGTGCCGTTCGCACGTATCTGCGCCAGCCCGTTGCGGGTCTCGCCGCCCACCGCGGTGAATTCGCCGCCGATGTAGAAGCCGCCGTTGCCGTCGGAGGCAGCCGTGAAAATGTTGCCATCGACCAGCGGAAAGGCGCGGGGCTGACCCGATTGTGCACTGAGCAGCGCGCCACGGCCGCTGAGTCGGCCGAAGCGGGTGAAGTTTCCGCCGAGGTAGGTGATGCCCGCTGCCGCGTCATGGGCAAGGGCATTGACGACGCCATTGAGAACCAGAATGTCCGGCCGCGCGCCGACCTCGTTGGACAGTGCCGTGGCGCCGGTGGCGGCGGACTCGAGATAGAACCAGTAGTTCTGGCCGTTGCTCAGACCGGTCTCGGTGTGCGGCGCGGTGACGTCCATGACCATCGTCCCGCCGGGGCAGAGGCTGAAGTTGTCGACATCGCAGTCCGGTGCCGTGGCGTAGATCAGGTTGTAGCGCGGAGCCCCCGTATCCTCCCAGTCGAGCGTGACGGCGCCAGTGTGGGCCTCGGCCTCCAGCATCGCCGCCACCACCCGGCGAGTGACGTCCACGCTGTAGCTCTCGGTGGCTGTCCCGTTTTCGGCTGTAACCTGCACAGTGATGGTGTTGAGCCCCTGATCCAGCGCGATGGGTGCTGAGGCTTCACCGGAGCTCACGCTGACATCGTTTATGGTGAGGCTGGCCGCCGAGTCGGCGAGCGTGGCGGTGATCTGCACGCTCATGACGTCGAAGTCGACCTCGACGCTGTAGCTCGTCTGCTCAGCCGCGAAGCCGGGCGCGAGCGAGCCGGCGCTGAGGCTGAGGCCGCTGAGGGTGGCGTCGGTGCCGAGCGTATCGCCACCGCCGTTCCCCGACCCCTTGCCGTTACCGCCGCCACCGTTCCCTGGTCCACCGCCGTTGCCGCCCCCACCGCCGCCGCAGGCGACGAGGAGTGCGGTGATCCACAACAGGGTTGCAACCTTCACGACGATGCGATGTGTGCTGTTCATGATCGGTCGACCTCGCTGGGTTTGGACGTGCTCGTCAGAAGTTCTGCTCGCCCGCCCGTCCGCCGATAAACGTGTCCCCGATGTCGAAGCTGTTGTCGAGAACTGCGGGCACCATGCCGTCGTCCGGGTCGAGGTCGAAGATGCCGAAGCTCCATCCGCCCTCGCTGGTCTCGCCGTCCGCTGCCTTCGAGGTGGCATTGGATGTGCCGCCCGAGCCGACGTCGCTAACAGTGGCGTCGCTGCCGTTGGCACCCCTTAGGCCGCCGTTGCCGCCGCCACCACCCCGTCCGCCAGAGCCGCTCGTGAGGGCGTTTTCGGTGATCACCGGGCTGATGCTGGGGCCCACCAGAATGGCGAAGGAGGGGCCGCCGCCGCCTCCACCGCCCCGGCCACCCTGACCGCCCCGGCCGCCGCCGCCGCCGTTACCGCCGGCCCAGCTAACGCCATCATCGGGTTCACCCGCCCCCCCGTCGCCGCCGTCGGCGCCGGTGCGGCCGAGGCCGCCGTTGCCGCCATTGCCGCCCGATCTGCTGCTGACGGTGTTGCCTTCGATGAGGCTGTCGTTCACCGCGAACAGCA
>SLQW01000190.1 GCA_007131295.1 Pseudomonadales bacterium
CGCTGACGCATGCGCATCATCGTCTCCATGCCGGCCGCCTGCAGGAATGGCGTGAGCAGCCAGCCGGAGAGGGTCCAGCCGAAGCCATAGGACGGCGTCAGCATCGTGGGCGAGAGATCCAGGCGGCCGTAGATGTACATCTTCTTCGGTTGCGTGGAGCCATAGCGGGAAAAATCGGCCATCTTCGAAGCAGCGACCTGCTCCATCGCCTTGAAGCAGGCATCTACGGACTTGCCGCCACCGATGGGATCGAAGCCACAGTAGGCGTCGGTGGCGTCGATGGCGCTGCGCAGCTGATCCATGAAGTCGTCCGCCGACGAGTTCACGACGTGCTCGGCACCGAGGCCCTTGAGCAGCTCGACGTGCTCCTCACGCCGCACGATGTTCACGAGCGGCAGGTCGTCCTCGAGGCAGATCTTGACCAGCATCTGGCCGAGGTTCGATGCCGCGGCCGAGTGAATGATCGCCTTGTGATTTCCCATGCGCGCCGTTTCGGCGAAGCCCAGCGCGGTCATCGGGTTGACGAAAGCAGAGGCGCCATCCTCCGAAGAAATGTCGCCCAGCGGCAGGCACGTTCCAGCGTCCGCGATGCAGTACTGGGAATAGGCGTTGCCGGGGACGCACGCCACGCGCTGGCCGACCAGCGCCTTTGCCTGCTCACCGGCAGCGATCACCACGCCGGCGCCTTCGTTGCCGACCGGCAGGCGTTGGCCGTGCCGCGCCTTCTGGGCGCTGTAGAAGGGCTCAGGCATGTCCGCGACGAACTTGCCGGGCGAATACTCGGCGTTCTCCAAATCCGCGGTGCTGGTCAGGATGGCGAGGTCAGACGGATTGATCGGTGCTGCTTCCATCTGCACCAGAACCTGGTTTCCGGTCGGTTCCGGGAAATCGGTCTGCACCACCTCGACGGTGAGTTTCCCGTTCGCGAGCGTACTGAATAGCTGTTTTCCTGACGTCAACGCATTTCTCCTGGTGAAACGAAATGTCCGAGACGCAAGAGTACTGTACGTTCCTGCGTTTTGTTCCGCCGGTCGTCATCACTGCACGCGCTCGCCGCGTGACTCGGATGTGATGAGCAGTCGTGCAATCCGCTTTGTCCCTCAGGTTTCTGCGGCCTGTCGCCACCGCCCGCCTGTTCGGCCGTGCTTCCAGTAGGGGCATCCGGCCCCCTCGAGGCTCACGCACGGGCTCCCGGGCAGCGGTAGATCGGTGGGTTCTCGGTTCGCTCTCGTGCGAGCCGACCGCTGGGCTCCTCTGCGCTCCCGGACGCGACTCTCGAGCCTTGAACTCATCGAATCGGCAGCCTCGGCCAGTTTCGTGAGCTGCGGGCGCACGGCTGCGACGTTGCGCTAATTCGACATGGGTGTGTGGATGCCCAGGGTTTCCCTGCCGGGCGTGAATCGCCGCTAGATCGGATCTCCACCGAGCACCGCTGGCGTCTCGCAGTAGGTCGTCAGGATGTATCGCTGGTGATCGCGGATGCGCTGTGACAGCGCGTCCGCGATCTCCGGGATTTCGCCGTTGTTCGCGAAGAAAGCCAGCATGCGCTGGTTCTGCTTCGTGACCGGCATGATGTCCGGCGACGGCAGTGCGACGGTCATGCTGAGCGTCGCCCAGTAGACGTCGATCGCCGTGATCGCACCCCCGACCAGGTAGGGCGAACCCCGAGTTGCCTGCGCCTCGAGGCGGCGGTCGATGAGCCGGATCACCTCTGCGACCTTGGCCGGCGCGGCGGCGCTCGCTTCCTCGCTATAGCCGTACTTCCGCGCGAGAGGACTGTCGTTGAGGATTCTCATGTTCCAGACCAGTCCGTCCTCGCCGACCACCACAGCGCACAGCCCCATGACCTCCAAACGCTGCTCGAAGTCGTCCGGGATCAGCTTCGGAGTGCCTGGCGCGCCGATCCGGTCCGCGAGCGCCAGTTGCTCGATCCACACGTTCCGCGGCCGTTCCTCGTCGTGGAACATGGTCGGCAGACTGGTCTGGCGGGTGAGTTCGTAGAGCCGCGCCTGGCGGTCCTCGCCAGTCTCCTTGTCCACGCCCATCAGCGGATGCAGCGCGCGGATCAGCGGCACCCCTTTCACGTGGCAGATGTTCTTCAACGCCTCCGAGTACATCGCCGGGACGCCCGGGATGAACGTCACCCGAGTGCCCGTGGTCATGGCAGCTGCTTCTTCGAGCGAGATGAATTGGGGTGCATCGGAATCGGATCGGGTCATGGGGGGCCTCGTGAATCGTGGAATGCGTCTATCGCCAAGTGGGCAGGATGACATGTCCGCGACAGCCCCGGAACTTCGGGGCATCAACCCAACAAGCGCAGCGCCTCGAGCTTGGCGATCCGCGGATCGTCCGCGCCCAGATAGTGGACGATCACGGCGATGACGCGGTCGAGGTCCAGGGTGCCGGCCAACTGCATCTCTTCTAGGTCGGCCCAGTCCCTCGTGCGGTCGAAGAACGCCTTGAAGACGGCGAGGTCGTCGCAGGCAAGAAACGGAACGGATCGCCCCAGGAAGGTCTCGCGGCGCACGCGTCGGGCGGCTTCCTGATGGAAGGGCGTGACGTCCAGGAACACGTCGATCGGGGTCTGTGCCCACCACAGCCGAATCTGGCCCTCGCGCGCCAGTTCCGTTTCCGCGGAAGCGTCCCGCGCGACATCCGTCGGCAGCGCTGACAGGACCTCCGCCGCACGTTCGCCGGGTACGAACACGTTCACGTCGATGTCGATCGTGCCGCGGGCGCGGCCCGTGCACCACGCGAGCGCGAGCGCGCCAC
>SLQW01000113.1 GCA_007131295.1 Pseudomonadales bacterium
CCAGCCGTCGGCATCAGGCGCCGGCCCGGCATGCACCGGGATCCGCGTTCCGGCGAAATCTTCCCCGGGTGCCGTCAGCGGGTCGTCACCGCTGAATACCGCAATGCGCGCATTGCGGTAGATCCGTTGCTTGGAGGCGACATAGGCCGCCATAGACTGATAGCGGTCGAGATGATCCGCGCTGACGTTGAGGATGGCCGCGCAATCGGTACGCAGCGACTCGAGCAGATCGAGCTGAAAGCTCGACAGCTCCAACACGTAACCGTCAGCAGGTCGTGCCGGGAGCAGATCGAGCGCTGGCGTCCCAAGGTTACCGCCGACGGCGACCTCACGCCCGGCTCCAAGCAGGATCTCCCCGAGCAGACTCGTCACCGTGCTCTTGCCGTTGGTTCCGGTTACCGCAGCCACCGTCGCGCGCGTCTTACGCGCGAACAGCTCGATGTCGCCGGCCACATCGACGCCAGCCGCGCGCGCGCGCATGAGCAAGGGGTCATCGGCAGCAATGCCAGGGCTGACGGCGATCAGCGTAGCCGCGAGCGCAAGGTCGACATCGAAGCCACCCGTCACCGTCACCACGTTGGGCAGTTCCCGGTGGACGCGCTCGAGCTCCGGCGGCGCATCCCGGGTGTCCATCGCAACCAGGCGCTGCCCCTGCGCGTGCAGGTGGCGCAGGCAGGACAACCCGGTCGCCCCAAGCCCGAGGACGACGCTGAAAGGAGCTTTGGGCATGGTCGTCGACATACTCACCTCAGCTTCAGGGTCGACAGGCCGATGAGCACCAGCACGAGCGCAATGATCCAGAAGCGGACGATGACCCGTGGCTCCGGCCAGCCTTTGAGCTCGAAGTGGTGATGCAGCGGCGCCATGCGGAAAATGCGGCGACCGGTGAGGCGGTAGGACGTGACCTGAATGATCACGGAGATGGTCTCGAGCACGAACAGTCCGCCCATGATGAACAGGACGATTTCCTGCCGGATGATGACCGCCACCAAGCCGAGTGCGGCACCAAGCGCGAGTGCACCCACGTCGCCCATGAACACCTGCGCCGGGTAGGTGTTGAACCAGAGAAAGCCGAGTCCGGCGCCGATGATCGCGCCACAGAAGATCGCCATTTCACCGGCGCCGACGACGTAGGGAATCTGCAGGTACTCGGCAAACTCGATGTGCCCGGACAGATAAGCCATGAGGCCGAGCGCGCCCGCCACCATGACCGTCGGCATGATCGCGAGACCATCGAGACCGTCAGTCAGGTTGACCGCATTGGACGTGCCGACGATGACGAAGTAGGTCGTGACCAGATAGAAAATGCCGAGATCGATAGCCACAGCCTTGAAGAAGGGCACGATCAGCTCGGTTTCCACCGGGCTCTGTACAGTGACGTAGAGCATCACTGCGACGGCGATGGCGATCACGGACTGCCAGAAGTACTTCCAGCGTGCGGGCAATCCGCGCGGGTTCTGCGCCACGACCTTACGGTAGTCGTCGACCCAGCCGATCGCGCCGAACGTGAGCGTGACCAGAACCGCGAACCAGACGAAACGGTTGCCGAGGTCACCCCACAGCAGAGTGCCTGCCAGGATCGCGATGATGATCAGCGTACCCCCCATGGTAGGGGTACCGGCCTTGGAAAAGTGCGTTTCCGGGCCATCGTCGCGAACTGCCTGGCCGATCTGCCGTTCGGTCAGGCGCCGAATCATGTACGGGCCGACCAGAAGCGAGATGAACAACGCGGTGAGCACCGCGAGGATGGTCCGGAACGTGAGGAACTGGAACACACCGAAACCGGTGTGTAGCGCCATCAGCATCTCGGTCACCCACAGCAGCATGCCCTGCCCTCCCTAGACCCGCGCGCGGCCGACGTCGGATTGCACAGGGGCAACCCGGGTCAGTTCCGCCACCGTGTCGAGGTCGCTGTAGGCCGTCCGGCCTGAGGGACCGTCCTGATAGTCCTCATGGCCTTTCCCTGCCACGAGAATGACGTCACCACTTCGGGCTGACGCCAACGCCAGCTCGATGGCGCGACGACGGTCACGTTCCACCGCCACGTTCGCGTCCTTCGACATGCCCGCGAGGACATCGCGAACAATGGTGTCCCCGTTTTCGCTACGCGGATTGTCGTCGGTGATCACCACAAGCGCGGCACCGGTCTCGGCAACGTGCCCCATTTCCGGACGCTTGCCCGGGTCTCGCTCTCCGCCGCAACCGAATACGCAGATGATGCGACCGGAAAAGTGTCCACGCACTGCACTCAGCGCCTTGGCGAGCGCATCCGGGGTGTGGGCGTAATCCACGACAACGGTGATGTCGCCGGGGTGGAGGAAGGGCTGCATACGCCCGCTGACCGGTGTTACATCGGCGACGGCCAACAGGTCCGCAAGCGGCCAGCCGAGGCCCCCTAACAGCGTCATGCTGCCGATCAGATTAGATACCGCGAACTCACCGAGCAGCCGCGTCCGGAACTGACCGCGTCCCCAGGGCGAAACCAGCGTTCCGAAGGCGCCACCACTGTCGCGTTCGAAGGCGTCGAGGTGCACGGCCGCGCTGCGGTCGCGCAGCGAGAAATCGAATACGTCGAGCGCTGCCGGAACATGATCGATCAGAGAGCGGCCGAAGGGATCGTCGCGGTTAAGGGCCGCGACATCCAG
>SLQW01000168.1 GCA_007131295.1 Pseudomonadales bacterium
CCAGGCAGGTGGCCCCACCATCCGCCCAGTGCACGATGTGGTGCCCGTCCACGAAGCGGGTGTGCGTACAGCCCGGGAACCGGCAGCCCCCGTCTCTACGCTTCAGCGCCCGGCGGATGGAAGGCTGGATCACCCGGGTCTTTCTGCCCACGTCCAAGGGTTCTCCGTCTCCGGACTCCAGGATCCGCACCACCGCCGCATCGCAGCAGAGCCGTCGCACGGTCTCTGGCGCCGCCACGCTCCCATCCTCGAACAGAGGCGGGTCCTCGGCATCGATGGCCGCGTGTTCAGGAAGCGCTTCCGCGGAAGCGTGAACCGTAATCAGGAAACGGTCAGCAGTGGCCAAGGCCTCGTCCGCCTCAGGCACCCGCGCCAGGAAGCGCTCTGCCAATACAGCGAGCGCATCCGCCCGCCGCATCGGGGCCTGCTGCTTCTCCGGAATCGCTTCGTCCGGCACCTGGTCGGCGAATGCCCGCCAGGGTTCGAGCTGATCTTCCGTTCGCAGCCACTCCGAGGCCTGCTCCAGGGCCTTCAGCAGCATCGCCCCCAGCTCCGCCGGCAGCCGGCCTTCGAACACCACCGAGCCATCGGATGCCACGTGGTAGTCCAGATGGCGATGGGTCCAGGCATTGAGCGCTGCTCCTGGTGCAGACAAGTGATCGGCCTGCCGCCGTGCCCGGACCAGCTTCGCCACGTGCTCCGCCGTGGTCGACCGCGCCAGCTCGATCAACTCGTCTTCGGTATCCCAGGTGGCGATGCGGGTGATGGCCCGGACCTTGGAGTAGCTGAGTTCCCCGTCCTGGAACGCCGCCGTGATCTGGGGCAGATCATCCAGCGCATGGGCAATGCGGACCTTTTCCCGGGCGGTGACCAGGTCCATGCCGCAGGTGATGTTGAGCCAGTGGGCGCAGTCGGGCCGCTCCCGGTTCCAGGGCTTCAGCGCCTCCATGCGTCGGATCAGTTCGATCAGCCGGAACTCGGCGCCATGGATCGAGCCACAGAGCGAGACGATGGCTCCGGCGAGAGACTCGAAGGTGTCGGAGGGCGCCTGGTCCATGGCTGCACACCCGTTAACTGGTCATGTATACAGTATACGGATCGGGCTCCAGATGTCAATGCTAACGCTCCAATAAGGGGGGCGAATCCGGGGCCTGCAAAGTCGGCCCGAGTAGCTCTTTCTGGTTGGTCTGGCGACGCCTGCGGTTGCGTCGCCATGCGCGAGCAGGTCGAACGTTGTCAACGGCGCGACGAGACGAACCTGGACGCCTTGACGACAATCCAGGCGATCACGACCAATGCGAAGAGAAGTCCGGTTGCCAGCAAGACGAGGACGTGAGAACCGGACCCCGTTTTCTGGACACCGCGATAAGTGGAATTCTCCACGGTGTCAGGCGGCCTTCGGCAGGCTGCCCATGATCCCGAAGCAGACTTCATCGGGCGTTCGTTGGTCCTGAGCGGAACGACCGCGCCGGCTGTTGTAGAACGGGAGGTATCCGTCCAGTCCAGCACGCAGTTTCACCGATCTTTCGTACGTCTCGACCCACCATGTGAGTTGGAACTTTGCCCGTCGCTCCGAACTACTTGCAGCTTCTAGAAGGTGTATTCGAATTCCGAAACTGAGATGCCAAAACTGCCATGTGTAGCAAAGTACTCTCGCCCGTATGAATCTATGCCGCCGTAAGATTCAACGTGTAGCCGCGCCGGAAAACCATAGGACGCATCGTACTCCACGAAAAGCGTGCTCACCTTGTCGCCTGGATGCGTCGTCGTGATGTTGTTCTGTATAGCTCTTTCGACGACCGAGAAGACGCCCTCAATGCTCTCGAAGTAGCCAGCTCTTATCTGTCGCAAGAGCAATTCCACCTCGTCCTCGGGAAACGTGCTTTCCAGCGGTTCGTCAGTCTCAGGATCCAGTACGGCCATGAGGCGACCGTCTTCGATCACGACTCTTGCAGGGAAAAACCGCGCACAGCCGTAGCATCTCTTATCCATGACGAAGCTGTAGCTCTGAAAACCGTATCCCTCCCAGATAGCCTGGTTGTAGCTGAACCTGTCGGCCTCAACGTTCCAATTCGTGGGATCTTGCGCCAATGCAGCACTCGGCATAAGGAGCAGGAGCGCGTACAACCCATTCAAGGCTCTTCTCGGCTCTTTACGCCCAGCTTGATCAACCCGCCGGTTGCCAGCGCCCGGGGTCAAGGCGTTGTCAATACACATTGTGTGGCCCAACCTCGTGATCATTGGCATCGGCAACCCGAGTGTGGCGACGGATGCGAACGGCGATACCTGGCTCTATTTCGTGATCGAGCGTTGGCGTCTTGCGCTGCCCCAGCCTAGCAGTGCCGTGATCATGGTAGGAGAAGGCTTCTCCGCCGATGTGGCCAGGGTGCGCGCCCGCTGAGCATCCCGGTGCACGCCCGGCTATGAAGATCCTGCCCGCCTCGGGAAACGCCCATGGATCATGGTTCCCATGGCCTACGCCTTGACGTAGAATACGCGACCTTTGCCGCAGCGCCCCGGATTTTTCCGAGGGACAGCAACAAGTTACGGAACCGGTATACATGGTCACCATTCGTCTGGCGCGCACGGGCGCGAAGAAGCGTCCCTTCTACCACCTCACCGTCGCCGAGAGTTCCTCCAGGA
>SLQW01000037.1 GCA_007131295.1 Pseudomonadales bacterium
AGGCGTTCCGCTTCTTCCGTGGTGACGGCTACGAGATCCGTGGCTTCGACGAAGCGCTGCAAGGGCTCTACGCGACGGCGGCCAGGGAGCGGCTCGAGCATGCGCGGCGTGGCGTGCGGGTGCCTACGGGGTACTCGTCCAGGCCCCTGCCCGGGAGTGGGGCGGCGGCGGTGCAGCCGCCGTGAGGGGAGGGGGTAAATCCGGGGCGCCGACCGAGGGTTCTCAGTGTTGGAAGTCCTCCGCGGTTGTGACAGCCCCCACGCTGATCCACACGATTCTCGACCATGTCGATCAACGCGCCCCGTCGGTATGGCGCTTGCGGCGCTTTGCGATCAGTGGGGCGAGCGTTTCCACGGTCTCATCGGGTTGAGGTATCTCGCCGGTTTGCGACCAGCAAGGTACTCAGGTTCCGCACCGGATTGATCGAGGCAACGCGCAGCATGACGAAGCAGTCTTTCAAGCTGGTCCCGCCCCTACTGCGCGCCGAAACCTAAGGCCATGATCGACAAAAGTGGCGCGTCATTGACCGGACAGGAACTCCCAGGCCAGCCGTGCGCCCTCGAGGTCTCGGTTCTGGCGTCCGGGGACGGCATGGACGATCGATGGCACGCTGTGACCGCCGCCCTCTACCCGGCAGAAGCGCACGTCCCGGCTGTCGCCGGTCATGGCCAGATAGTCCTCGCAGATCACGATGCTGCCATCGTCCGGATCAGTGTCGGGGAGCGACGTCACCGAATCCGCGTCCGGCCCGACGCCATTGATCACCAGCCAGTAATCCCGCGTGGCCTCCGCAGAGCTTACGCTGCCACGGTTGAAGGCGATCGTGCCGCCGTCGTAGGGCATCAACGCGTCCTCGGTGCCGTTGGCGATGAATACCGCAACGGACGTTCCCGACTCGGCGCACTCGGACGGTTCCGGTCGGTTGGCGATGAATGCAGCAATCGCGGCGAAGCGTGCCGGACGTTCCTCGGCGAGACGGTAGCTCATCATGCCGCCGTTGGAGACGCCGGTCGCATAGACACGATCAAGGTTGGGGGTCACTGGCCCTGCGGGTCCCAGACGTTCTGGCAGCGCCTCGAGCAGGGCCTCGATGAAGCCCACATCGTCGGCGTCAGACAGCGCCCCATCTGGCAGTTGCGGCCGGCAATCGTTCCAGGACTGATCATTGCCGTCGCCCGTGCCGGTATCGACGTTCGTGCCGTTGGGCACAACAAGCAGAAGCCCTTCATCGTCGGCTATCGCCGGCCACTCCGCCGAGCCGTCCGACGACGCAGAGACGATGCGGAACATGCTGCCGCGCCCGCCGTGAAGCAGCACAACGACCGGCACGCTGCCGTTCGCGCTGCTGGGCAGGTAAAGGCGGAACCGCCGTTCTATACCGTCGTGCTGGATGCTTTGGGTATGCCAGCCCGGGGCCAAGGCCGTGGCATTGGGTGACGGCGGTGACGCGGGTGGCTCAGTCGCCGGGGGCTGCGAGCCGCCGCCGCACCCGACGAATCCAAGTGCACCTGCCGCAATAGCGAATCGAATGGCGTACATGGCGGTCGCTCTTGCTCGGGCCGTTCACTGACACAGGCAGTGTGCCACGTTCGGATCGCCGCAGAGCTGAAGCGTCCGTGCTCGCCGTTGATCCGATGGGCACCTGATTGACCAATTCCAGGCCTCCATCAGAACGGGCGCCCGAGGGAGAGGAACACTGCATGCTCGCTGCCTTCGCCGTAGCCGTAACCGATGTACAGCGGCCCGAGCGGTGAGTTGTAGCCGAAGTACAGACTGAGGTTGCCGAGCCCGTCGCGCAGGCGGATCTCGGAACGCTCGTTCCAGACGTTGCCATATTCCAGGGTGCCACCGACCGCTGCTGGGAGCAGAGGGGATTCGGTGAGACGCCAGCGCGCGCCGATGAGTCCCATAAGGAAGTGCTGACCGGCGAGCTCGGCGCTACGGTAACCGGACAACCGGCTGAAACCGCCGGCGCGGAACTGGTTGCCGAGCGGCGCATCGTCGTCGAGCGTGATCAACGCGGTTGCCGACCACTGCAGCGTCAGCCGGTCGAAGGTCCGGGCTCCGAAATGAAAGGCCTCGACCTGTTCGAAGTCGTGGTCCGCACCCAGGGTGCCGGTAGAGCGACGATAGAGCAGGCTCGAGCGGCGACCGCTGGAGGGAAAGAAGGCGTCGTCGAGACTGTCCCTTAGCAGCTCTGCACGCCACTCGCCGCCATCCACATTGCCGGTCTCGAGGTCCGGGTCGAGTCCGGAGACGTCGGTGCGGTAACGGCGGACGCCGACGCTGGCGATGGCCGCGTTGCCGAACTCGTAGCCGAACTCGAGGTCGCCACCGAAGCGGGAGACATCCGCTTCGGCGATGCGCCGCGACGCCTCGAGCAGCGGTATGCGCTGGCGCTCCCAGCTGGCGCTCGGGCGCATGAAGAACCGACCGGCCAGGTCCAGCGGTTGGAAGTACTCGATGGCAACGGCCGGTTCCTCGCCGATCTGGCCGATGGCGCGCCACTCGGCCCCGCGCTCATCGAGTGCCGTGTGCAGCCAGCCGAGGCGGAGGTTCACCGCATTGCGCGTATTGTTGGCGCTAAGGGTCAGGCCGTACTCGAGGAAGCGAGGTGACCTGAT
>SLQW01000106.1 GCA_007131295.1 Pseudomonadales bacterium
GGCCTCGGCGCAGCCACCGGGTCCCTGCGGCTCGGACGCAGCGCCGGTGAGGTGGACGGTGTACCGCTCGACCTCGAGGGTCTCGAGGCCCACTGGCGCGGGCTCGACGACTATCCCCAGGTGCTGCTCGCAGCGCCGGGATTCGCCAGTGCGCCGCTGTTGCACGTGCTGCTGAGTACTCCAGGACTCCCGGAAATGGCGGAGCGCTGGTTGCAGGGGCTCGCGCCCGAGGGCTCGGTGCGCGACGCACGGTTGTTGATCGAGCCCGGGACACAGCGTTTCGCGCTCGCCGCCAGTGTGCGTGACCTTCACCTCGACGCTTATCGCGGCGCGCCGGCGGTTGCTGGCGCGGACCTCGAGCTCGTGCTGTTCGAGCGCGGTGGCTGGATCGATCTCGAAAGCGGCCCGTTCGGGCTGCATTTCCCCGAAGTCTTCCCCTCCGGCTGGGACTATCAGCGCGGTCATGGGCACATTGAGCTCGCTTTCGGCGAGCAGGGCGTCACGGTGCAGGGCAGCGGAATCGAGATCGTCGGCGACGGCGTTCATGCTCAAGGCGCCTTTCTGCTCGACCTTCCCGGCGACGAAGCCGAACGCAGTTTCAGTCTCATGCTCGGAATCCGGGAAGCGGAGGCCGGACGCACGCGCGAGTTTCTTCCGTCACGGATGCCTGCCGCTCTGCGCACCTGGCTGGTCGAAGCCGTTCGCCGCGGCGATGTCGAGCAGGGCGGTGTGGTGATCAGCGGCCTGATGCTGCCGCATCTGCGCGGTCCGCTGCGACCTGAACTGTTCTTCGACATTGCCGGTGGCCAGCTTGCATTCGATCCGCGCTGGCCGATCGCCGAGGACATACGCGGGCGCCTGGTCGTGGAGCGTGGGGACTTTCGCGGTGCGCTTGCTTCGGGCCGCCTCGGCGGCCTGGAGCTGCGTGACGTGGCTTTGCACGTTCCCGGCCTCGAAGGCGTCATCGGCTCGCTGTCGATGCGTGGCGCCGGACGGGCGCCTGCAGCAGCTGGACTCGACTTCCTCGCGTCGATGCCTGTGGAGGCTGCGTTCCTGCGGGGATTGGCGGACTGGAGCAGCGTTGGCGCGATCGATCTCGACTACGATCTGTCGATCCCACTGGACGGTTCCGCGTTGGAGCACACGGAGATCGGCGTCGATCTGGATCTCGAACAGCTCTTCATCGCTGACCTGGCGCTGGATGTTGCCACAGTCAGCGGGCGCCTCGAGTATCAGCACCCCGGTCGGCTGCACGGCACGAATCTCACCGGGGAAGTCTTCTCCGGTCCCGTGAGCGTCGCGATCGAGGGAGGCCTCGAAGCCGAAGAGGCCGGTCTGCGCATCGGGCTCCAAGGCCTGGCAGATGCGCAGGCGGTGGGTGTGTGGACGACGGTCGACGCGCTGCTCGGGGCGTCTGGAACCATCGACTACGAAGTCGATCTGGCGATCGCGCCCAGTGGCACGATCGTGCTCGATTTCGCTTCCGATGCGGAAGATCTTCGCACCGGGTTGCCGGAGCCGGTTGCCAGAGGCGACGGTCCGCTGCGCATGCAGCTGGTGGCCGCTCCTGACGACGATTGGATGCTGCACTACGACTGGGGCAGCCACGCTGGTGCGTTCCGCACGCGCGATCAGGCGTTCGTGGCGGGTAGCATGGGGTTCGGCGTCGATCACCCCGATCTGCCGGAGGCCGGCCTCGTCGCTCGGGGCCGCATCGATCGCATCGACCTCCGCGCCTGGTCGGACGCGCTCGCGGACATTGAGGCGACGGCGGTGGCGCGGGGGCGTCCGCCGACGCGGCAGCGCACGGCGGCAGACCTCGATGTGGCGCTGGAGTTCGCCGCTACGGCCTGGGACGAGGCGGAGCTGGGTCCGGCGTCACTTGCGGTCAGCGGTTCGACGGTGGACGCGCAATTCGCCATCGACAGCAGTCCTGTTGCCGGGCGTTTGCGGGCGCGTATTGATGAGCCGCTGGATCTGAACATCGAGCAACTGCGCTGGCCTCCGGTCGAAGCAGGCGACGACGCTGACGAAGAAGCCGCACCTTTCTCGCTTGCTGGCGACGCCATCGATCCCGCCAGATTGGTGGCCATGAACGTTCGCATCGCTGGCCTGAACTGGCATGGCGAGCACGTGGGATCATTGGCGTTCGAACTGCGTCCCGCGTCCGAACTCCTGGTCGTGGACAACATCCTTGCCGAT
Organism: Pseudomonadales bacterium; assembly: GCA_007131295.1. GTDB lineage: Bacteria > Pseudomonadota > Gammaproteobacteria > Pseudomonadales > Azotimanducaceae > SLTB01. The sequence goes on from SLQW01000106.1 coordinate 2,203, forward strand.
CTGCGTGGTCTGGAATTCGGGCCCGACCCGGATGGCCGCTCACGCCTCGAATGGCGCTTCGGGAGTCGGCCGCAGAGTCGGTATAAGGGCCGGATCTTCGGCTCCGATTCGGGCCGGATTCTGGAGGCATGGGGCGTGGCGCCTACCCTGGATACTGATGCCTTCGCTTTCGATCTGGATCTCGCCTGGCCCGGTGCGCCCATGGCGTTTACGGCACGCGAACTCGACGGCCGCGTCCGCATCGAGGCGGACCGTGGACGATTCGTCCAGGTGGAGGCGGGGACGGGTCCCCTGCGGCTCATCGGCCTTTTCAACTTCGCGGCAATCGCTCGTCGCATGCGCCTGGATTTCACCGATGTCTATCAGCGGGGCATGGCGTTCGACGAGATCGACGGGGTGCTCGACTTCGACTCGGGTCGAGTTCGCAGCGCGCGCCCGCTGCGCATTCTCGGGCCGGGTTCGAGTTTCCGCATCGGCGCGGAGCTCGACCTCGTGAGCGAATTCCTCGAGGGCGACATCATCGTGACCCTGCCCGTCAGTCGGAACCTGCCATGGTATGCGGCTTACGCGATTCTGCTGGCGAATCCGATCACCGGTGCCGGCGTTCTGGTCGCGGAGCGGGTGTTTCGTGATCAGATCGATCGTTTCTCGAGCGCCCGCTACCGGCTGCGTGGGACCCTGGAGCAACCCGAGGTCAGCTTTGTTAGCATCTTTGCTGACGAAGTGGATCTGCCCGCCCGCCTTCGTCCGGAAGACGAGCCCAATCTCGACTGGCTCCTCGACGACCCCTTCTTCTGGCCTGACGAGTATCCGGCGGCGCGAGCTCATGAGGAGGACGATTCGTGACTGAAGCCTTGGAGCTGGCCCGGCAGCGACTGCTGGCGCCCGCCGAACTCGATGAGCGGGCGCTCGAGCAAGTGCTGCACGGCATGCTCGGCACTGCTATCGACTATGCGGACCTCTATCTGCAGTACAGCCGCAGTGAAAGCTGGGTATTGGAGGACGGCATCGTCCGCGACGGCAATTTTGCCATCGACCAGGGCGCGGGTGTGCGTGCAGTCAGCGGTGAGAAGACCGGTTTCGCCTATTCCGACGAACTCCTGCGGCCGGCGCTCGAAAAGGCGGCCGGCGCGGCGAGGCAGATTGCGCGCTCCGGCGCGACGCCCGGTGCGCTCGCAGTGCGCGGAAGCGGGCCGCCGGCGCCACTCTATGCGGGCGATGATCCGCTTGCCAGTCTTCCGGACGCGGACAAGGTGGCTCTCCTGCAGCGCCTCGATCGCCACGCCAGGGCGATCGACCCCTGCGTCAGTCAGGTGACCGCCAGTCTCGCCGCTGTCCACGAGGTGGTGTTGATCCTGGCCAGTGACGGCACATTTGCGGTGGATGTGCGGCCGCTGGTGCGCTGCAATGTCTCGGTCATTGCCGAGCGCGGCGGCCGTCGGGAGCGCGGTTCCGCCGGCGGCGGCGGGCGGCTCGATTACCGCATGTTCCTGGCCAGTGATCAGGCCATGGCATGGGCGGAGGAGGCTGTGCGTGCAGCACTGCTCAACCTCGAAGCCGTGCCCGCTCCCGCAGGCAGCATGCCCGTCGTCCTTGGGCCCGGATGGCCCGGCGTGCTCCTGCATGAAGCGGTCGGACACGGGTTGGAAGGTGACTTCAACCGCAAGGGAACCTCTACGTTTTCCGGTCGGGTCGGCGAACAGGTGGCGTCGAAGCTCTGCACGGTCGTTGACGAAGGCTGCATGCCGAACCGGCGCGGTTCCCTCACTGTGGACGATGAGGGAACGCCCACGGGGCGCACCGTTCTGATCGAGAACGGCGTCCTCAAGGGCTACATGCAGGACAAGCACAACGCCCGTTTGATGGGCACTGCACCCACCGGCAACGGGCGAAGGCAGTCTTATGCCCATCTGCCTATGCCGCGTATGACCAACACCTACATGCTCGCCGGCGAGCATGATCCCGAAGAGATTCTCGCTTCCGTGGACCGCGGGCTTTACGCAGTCAATTTCGGCGGTGGCCAGGTGGACATCACCTCCGGGAAGTTCGTGTTCTCCACTACCGAGGCCTACCTGATCGAGAACGGCAAGGTGACGGCGCCGGTGCGCGGAGCGACCCTGATCGGCAACGGTCCGGAAGTGATGAATCGCATATCCATGGTCGGCAACGATCTGGCGCTCGACACGGGTATTGGTGTCTGTGGCAAGGACGGGCAGTCCGTTCCTGTGGGTGTGGGTCAGCCGACGCTCCGGGTCGACGCGGTCACCGTCGGCGGAACCGCGCATTGAGCCTTCAGTCGGGTGGCTCGGCGGGTCGCCCCGAAGTGGCGACGGCTTCGCGCAACGCCCGGAAGAGTTCCCGATAGCGCCGGCGCTCGCCCGTACGCTCGGCTTCGCTGCGGGAGGCGCGGACCAGGTGGCGAAGATGCGGTCGATCCGCTTGTGGATAGCGATCGATGAAGGCGGCGAGCTGTGAGTCGTCCTCGATAAGGCGGTCGCGCCAGCTCTCGAGAGCGTGCAGTTCGCGTGCATGCACTGCGCTCGCCGCGTCGAGCCGCTCGAGACCGGCGCGTACGGCATCGAGATCCTGCTCACGCATGAGCTTGCCGATGAAGGAGAGGTGGCGGCGCCGGGCTTCCCGTGCGCGTAGCCGATCGAACTCGACGAGGGCGGCCCGCAGCTGCTCCCCGAGGGGCAGTTCACCGCGTTGTTCGGGGGACAGGTCGCAGATGCGTTCGCCGAGCGCACGCAGCGCGTGCATCTCGCGTTTGATCTGTGATTTCGAGGGCGCGTCGTCGTCGCGCTTCATGCCGCTGCTCCATGTCCGCAGCCGTGAATCGGTGAGATGTGCAGGCTAGGCATTCTACGCAAGGAACGAGGCTTGATACGGAGAAATTCGACATGACGCTGGAGCAGGAGCGCGCCGCGCTCGAGGAGCGCGTAGGGCAGATCCTTGCGGAGGCGCGGCAACAGGGTGCCGATGCCGCAGAGGTCGGGGTAAGCCGTTCGGAGGGACTGTCAGTCTCGGTCCGCCGCGGCGAGGTTGAAACGGTCGAGCACACTCGTGATCAGGGCTTCGGTATCAGCGTCTACCTCGGCCGTCGCAAGGGGTCCGCCTCCACTTCCGATTCGTCGGCGGAGGCCGTGAGAGCAACGGTCGCCAAGGCGCTCAACATCGCCCGCTTTACTGCGGAAGATCCTGCGGCGGGCCTGGCCGATCCGGAATGCATGCCGAAGGGCAGCCTGCCGAAGCTCGATCTCTACCACCCCTGGGACGTGGACGTGGCAACGGCGACCGAGCTGGCGCGCAGCTGCGAGGCTGCGGCGCTCGGTGTCGATCGTCGGATTGGCAACAGCGAGGGCGCAACACTCAGCAGCGGCCGTTCTTGGCGTGCATACGGCAATAGTCACGGCTTCGTCGGGAGCGAGCCCGCCACCCGGCACAGCCTGTCGGTGTCAGTGATCGCGGGCGAGAACAGCGGCATGCAGCGGGATTACGCGTTCACTATCGATCGCGTTCCTGACGCCCTCGAAGTGGCGGAGGTGGTCGGGCGCCGAGCCGGTGAGCGTGCCGTGGCCCGTCTAGGTGCCAGGCCGGTGGCCACGGCCAGGGTGCCGGTGCTGTTCGGGCATGATGTCTCGGCCGGGCTGCTCGGCCACTTCGTAGCAGCGATCAGCGGCGGCAATCTTTACCGGCGGGCATCGTTCCTGCTGGACGCTCTCGGTCGTCAGGTGTTCCCCGATCGGGTTGTGATCGAGGAGCATCCGCATCTGCCGCGTGCGCTGGGCAGTGCGGCATTCGACGGCGACGGGGTTGCGACCCGCGGCAAACGCCTGGTGGAAGGTGGTGTCCTGCAGAGCTACCTGCTCTCCGTCTACTCCGCGCGCCGGCTGGAACTCACGACCACCGGCAATGCGGGTGGCGTGCACAACTTGCGGATCTCCGACGACGGTCTCGACTTCGATGCGATGCTGGCGCGCCTCGGGCGCGGGCTCCTGGTGACTGAACTGATGGGTCAAGGGGTCAATGGCGTCACGGGAGACTATTCCCGCGGCGCAGCGGGCTTCTGGGTCGAGGATGGCGCCATCGCGCATCCCGTTCAGGAGGTGACGGTAGCGGGGAATCTGGCCGAGATGTTCATGAACCTCGATGCCATCGGCAACGATGCGTTGCGGCCGGGGAACATCGTCTGTGGATCGCTATTGATCGACGGCATGACCGTCTCCGGCAGCTGACATCACTCGTCTTCGTCGAAGCGCTGCTCGATTAGCTCGAGGATTGCGGCGAGTGCTGCCTCTTCGTCCTCGCCGCAGACTTCGAGCAGGATCTCGCTGCCCGGAGAGGCGGCGAGCATCATCACGCTCATGATGTTCTTCCCGTCCGCTTGCTTGTCATCGAACGCAAGACGCACTTCCGAGTGAAAGCCGCTCGCCACCTGTACGAGGCGCGATGCCGCGCGGGCGTGCAGTCCTCTCCTGTTGTTGATGCTGACTCGAATCTGCGCCATGTGCAGTCAATCCAGCTCGCGATGGCGGATGAGCGCCTCGAGGCCGTTGCTGCGAAAGTGATCGCGCAGGCGCTCTGTCAGATAAACCGAACGATGGCGGCCTCCGGTGCAGCCGATAGCGACGGTGACGTAGCTGCGGTTGCTGCGCGCGTAGGCGGGGAGCCAGCGGTCGATGAAGCCGCTAACGTCCCCGAACATCTGCTCCACTTCGGCGTTCGCGGCTAGCCATTCTCCGACCGGGGTGTCCCGCCCCGTCAGCGGCCGCAGCTCGTCGACCCAATGGGGATTGGGCAGGCAGCGCACGTCGAAGACGAGATCCGCGTCCACGGGCACGCCGGCGCTGAAGGCAAAGGACAGCAGGAGGATCGACGGGCCCTGGCTGCGATGCTCGACCACCCGGCTCCGGATCAGTTCGCGCAGCTCATGGTGACTCAGGCGGGTGCTGTCGATGGTGAGATCGGCGAGGTTGGCGATGCCCTCCAGCAGGTCCCGCTCGGCTCGCAGCGCCTCGGTGAGGGTAAGGTCGTCGCGAGTCAGTGGATGGCGGCGTCGCGTTTCGCTGAAGCGGCGCACGAGCGTGGTGGTGTCAGCATCGAGGTAGATCACCTCGACGGAAATCGGCGTGTCCGCGGCCTGCTCCAGATCCTCGAGAATCTCCGGAAAACGCTCGAGTTCCTGAGGGAGGTTGCGGGCGTCGATGCTGACCGCACAGTGGGCTGTGTCGGCGCGGGTGCTGGCGACCAGCGCCGGAAGCAGACCGACAGGCAGGTTGTCGATGCAGTTGAAACCGAGGTCCTCCAGCACATGCAGTGCGGTGGACTTCCCCGAACCCGAGCGACCGCTGATGATGATCAGCTTCACGCGGTCAGGGGTGCCCGGCGGCGCGTCGGACCTCCGGTGAACGGATGGCCGCAGCGTACAGGTCCGCGTCGGTATCGGCCTCGCGCAGCGCATGTCGGTAGCTGGCGTCATTCAGAGCCGTGGCCGCCGTAGCCAGAATCTGCAGATGGAGATCGTTTGCTTCCGCGGGCACGACGAGGACGAAGATCAGGTCGACCGGACGCCGATCGCTGGCTTCGAAGTCTACCGGCTCTGCCAGCCGCAGCAGTGCGGCTACGGGTTTCGTGCAGGCCGCGAAGCGACAGTGCGGGAGGGCCACGCCTTCACCGACGGCGGTGCTTCCAAGCCGTTCACGGCCAACGAGGGCTTCGAGCAGCTGGCCTGCGTCGAGTTCACAATAGTGCTCTGCCAGCAGCTCGCTGGCTTGCTCCAAAGCCCGCTTTTTGCTCGCGGCTTCCAGCCCGGCGCGCGTGCAGGCAATGTCGAGAATGCTCTCGAGCTCCATGGTTCCAAGGCTCGCTGGCGACGAGCCGCAGAGTCTAGCGCCGAATGCAGGCGGAATCGACCTTGCGGCCAAAAGCCTGCATGGCTCGGTGGGCTTCGGTCCTACTGACGCGCCACCGCTCGATGAGTGCGATCGATGACCTTTTCCTTGTGCTTGATGAGCTGGCGGTCGAGTTTGTCGATCAGCATATCGATTGCTGCATACAGATCTTCCGAAGTCGCGTCGGCGAATAGTTCGCCGCCTTTGACGTGAATCGTGGCCTCGGCGGTCTGGCGATTCTTTTCCACTTCCAGAATCACGTGAACGTTCGTGATCTGCTCGCTGTGGCGCGCGAGCTTGTCGAACTTTTCGAGCACGTACTGGCGCATGGCTTCCGTAACGTCGACGTGGTGACCGCTGATGTTGATCTGCATGGCTCGCTCCTTGACGTTTCAGACGAGTCGCTTGCGTTCATTCGACGGAGGAATGGACATCGACTCCCGATACTTTGCGATGGTGCGCCGGGCTACCTGGATATCCTGCTTGCCGAGAATCTGGGCAATGCGGGAATCCGAAAGCGGCTTGCGCGGATCTTCTTCCTCGGTGAGTTTGCGGATCAGGGCGCGTATGGCGGTGGAGGACACCTCGCCACCCGTTGCCGTACCTACGTGTGAGGAGAAGAAATACTTGAGCTCGAACACGCCGCGCGGCGTGTGCATGTACTTGCGCGTGGTGACGCGCGATATGGTCGATTCGTGCATGCCGATAGCGTCGGCGATGTCGTGCAGCACCAGCGGCTTCATGGCTTCGGGCCCGTATTCAAGAAATGCGCGCTGGTGCTCGACGATCTTGGTCACCACCTTGAGCAGGGTTTCGTTGCGGCTCTGGAGGCTCTTCAGGAACCAGCGTGCTTCCTGCAGGTTGTCCTTCAGGAATTGGTTATCTGAGCTCGAGTCCGCACGACGGATCAGTCCAGCATAGGTGCCGTTGATGCGCAGGCGGGGCATGGTCTCGCCGTTCAATTCCACCACCCAGCGCTGATTGTGCTTGCGCACGAACACGTCAGGGACCACGTATTCGGTGTTGTTCGGGCCAAGGTCTGAGCCTGGGCGTGGGTTCAGAGTCTGAATGAGGCGGATGACCTCGGCCAGTTGCTCCTCATCGAGCCGGGTACGGCGACAGAGACCGTTGAAGTCGCGGCCACCAAGCAGATCGAAATGCTCACCGATGACGGTCAGCGCCTCGGCACGCCACGGCAGGTCCTTGGGCAGTTCCTCCAGCTGCAGCAGCAGGGACTCGCGAAGGTCGCGGGCGCAGATCCCGGTCGGGTCGAAGCGCTGTAGACGATGCAGGACCGCGACCACCTCGTCGAGCTCGATCTCCAGCTCCGGGTCGAAGCTTTCGAGGATGTCCTCCAGCGCCTGGCCTAGGAGCCCGTCCGGGTCCACAGCATCGATCAGGCTCTCCGCGATCAGCCGGTCAGTGTCGCTCATGTGGCAGAGATTGAGCTGCCAGAGCAGGTGGTCCTTCAGCGTCTCCTCGGCGCTGTTGCGCGAGTCGAAGTCGAAGTCTTCCGCCGGACCGCTGCCGCTGGGCGGGAGATGACCGTAGATATCGTCCCAGCTCGAGTCCACCGGAAGCTCGTCCGGGATCGTTTCCTGCCACTCGTCGCCGGCGCTGCTGCTGTCCCAGTCGGCATCCTGGTCGCCGGATGCGGCGTCACCGGCTGCATCTGTCGAGCTCGTGGTGGCGTCCGCGTAGTCGGCGTCTTCGCTCAGGGCTGTGTCGTCGTCGTCGAACTCGTCCTCGGCCATTTCGAGCATGGGATTGCTTTCGAGGACCTGTTGGATTTCCTGTTGCATTTCCAGCGCCGACAGCTGCAACAGGCGGATGGCCTGTTGCAGTTGAGGGGTCATGGTCAGGCTCTGACCAACCTTGAGCTGCAACGACTGCTTCATGCCTTGATCATAGCGAGGCGATCGGTTCGAGAACAGTCGGCCCGAACCATGCATGGGAAAAATTGACGAGCTCGAAGGAAGCGCGGATCAGCGGTCGGCCGCCGAATCCGCGCAGACGGCTCAGAGCCGGAATCCCTCGCCGAGATAGACCCGGCGGACCTGCTCGTTGCCGAGTACGTCGGCCGGTGGGCCGGAGGCGATGATGCAGCCACCGGCGACGATATAGGCGTCGTCGCAGATGTCGAGCGTCTCGCGGACGTTGTGATCCGTGATGAGCACGCCGATGCCACGTGCGGTGAGGTGGCGCACGATCGTCTTGATTTCGCTGATGGAGATGGGGTCGACGCCCGCGAAGGGCTCGTCGAGCAGAATGAAGGCCGGATCCGAGGCCAGTGCGCGAGCGATCTCGGTGCGCCGCCGCTCACCGCCGGAGAGGCTCATACCGCGATTCTGGCGGACGTCGGTGAGGGAAAACTCCTGGAGCAGGCCTTCGAGCAGCTCCTGGCGTTCGGCCGCGCGCAGGTCACGCCGGGTCTCGAGAATGGCGAGGATGTTCTCCTCCACCGTCAGCTTGCGGAACACACTGGCTTCCTGGGGCAGGTAGCCGATCCCGAGTCGCGCCCGGCCGTGCATGGGCAGCTTCGTGAGGTCCTTGCCGTTCAGGATGATTCGGCCGGCGTCGGCCTTCACCAGGCCCACGATCATGTAGAACGTAGTGGTCTTGCCGGCGCCGTTGGGTCCGAGCAGGCCCACGACCTGGCCGCTTTCGACCGCGAGCGACACATCCTGCACCACGGCGACGCCGCGGTAGGACTTGCGCAGGTGCGAGACTTCGAGACGTGACATGCCGGTCAGTCGGGCTGACCGTTGCTGGCGGGCTCCTCGGCCCGGGTCTCCCGGCGTTCGATGCGGCCGGGCTGGATGGTCATCGTGACGGGTTGCCCGTCGCGCCCACCGGTGGCGGCAATCCGGCGATCGCGGATGTCATAGGTGATGCGCTCGCCGGAGAAAGTGTCGTCCTGCTGCCGCAGGTGAGCAGCGCCCTCGAGCTCCACGCGCTCGTCACTGGCCAGGAAGGTGATGGTCCGGGCATGAGCATACACCGGCGCGGCACCAACTTCGGGAATCTGGCGGTAGCGGGCGGGCTCACCCTCCGGCAGTCCCTCGGCGACGATCCGGGTCACGCTCTGATCGCGCGTGTGAATGGTGAGCCGGTGGGCCAGAACCTGCAGCGTGCCCTGGTCGAGCTGGACAGAACCTTCGTACACCGCAATGCCCGACTCGTCGTCGATCTCCACCTGGTCTGCACGGATTTCAATGGGCTGATCCCTGTCCTCCGGCAGTGCCAGGGCGGCCACCGGCAGCAGCATGAGCATGGAAAGGGACAGGTGCTTGAGGGTCGAACTCATGGCAGGCGTTCCGGGGTGATGATGGTGTGCACCCGATCTTCCTCCGCAGACGCGAGCAGGAGGCGCCCGGCGGTGAGATCGGCACTTAAACTGGCGGCCGTGGTACGACCCGAATCGGTTTCGATCATAACAGGTCGGTCCGTCTCCGCGTATTCGAGCTCGGGGAACAGCGTTAGCGCTTCGGTGCTGAGGTCAACGAAGTGTTCCGCAGACCGCCGGCGAACAATGCGAACGTTATCTTCCAATTCGACCCGTTCCGCACCCGGCCGTTCCGTATCGGGTGTAGGCGCTGCGGCGTCCAGCATCAAACCTGATCCACCAAGGATGCGACCCTGGCTCGCGCTCAGTTCCCAGGGCGCTGCCTCGCCTTGATCGAGCAGAAGCCGCGGTTGCGTGAGCAGGGTCTGTTCGGTTGCCGGAAAGTGGGCGATGCGATTGGCGTAGAGTCGGTAATGCAGGCTGCCGTCCTGACGGAACTGGGTGATTACAGCCCCCTCGAGCAGCAGATCGGGTTCCCCGAGCTCGAGTCCGACCGCATCGCGTTCGGGGTCTGGCAGCAGGGACTCGGTTACCGGCCGGCGCTGATCCGGTGCCAGGCTCACGAACAGCAACAGGGCGACGCCTATTGCGAGGATCAGCCAGTGGGTCCTAGGCATGCAGCCGCTCTCCGGTTCGACCTTTAGAGATAGCGCGCCAGGGCGCGTTCCCAGCGCCCCTGGCTGCGCAGGATCAATTCGCAGATCTCACGCACCGCACCGCGCCCGCCGGGAGCCTGGGTCACGTAGTGAACGTGCTCGGCCAGAGTCGGATTCTGGTTGGCGACACCGATGGCCAGGCCGGCCCGCCGGAGGACGGGCAGGTCGGGTATGTCGTCGCCTACGTGGGCCACCGCCTGCGCCGCGACGCCGGTGTCTGCCAGCAGGCGCTCGAAGGCGACGCGCTTGTCCCGCGCACCTTGGAACACGCGACGTATCCCCAGTTCGCGAGCCCTGCGGGTCACCAGGCGGCTGCTGCGGCCGGTGATGATGGCCACCGGAACACCTGCTTCCTGCAGCATCTTCAGGGCGTGGCCGTCCTGAGACGAGAAAGTCTTCAGCTCCATGCCGGCGTCAGTGAAGTAGAGCCGGCCGTCGGTGAGGACCCCATCAACGTCCAGGGACAACAGCTCGACCTGCGCGAAGCGGGCTTGGAGTTCGGGGTCGAGATTCACGGCGTCGCGGTCTCCTCAACCCTGCGCCTGGGTGATCAGCAGAGAGTTGTAGCCGATCCAGGCCAGCAGCAATACCCCACCCTCGAAGCGGGTGATCACCGGGCGGCGATTGAGCCCATAGGCGAATAGCAGCAACAGCAGCGTCATCGCCATCATCATGCCGAAGTCGCGCCACATGATTGCCACTTCCAGAGTCACCGGCGCAATGATCGGTGGTAGCGCCATGACCGCCAGGATATTCAGTATGTTCGAGCCGACGACGTTGCCGATGGCAATGTCGGTATGGCCCTTGATCACCGAGCCCACCGTCGCCGCCAGTTCGGGCAGGCTGGTGCCGATGGCAATGACGGTTAGGCCGATGATCAGCTCGCTCACGCCGAGCAGCGTGGCCACCTCGGTTGCGGCCCAGACCAGAAGCTGAGCGGACAGCAGCAGAACGACCAGGCCGGTCAGAAGCCAGCTGATGGCCTGCTTCCGGGTCAGTTGTTCGAGTGCCGCGATCTCTTCGAGTTCCGGGGCGAGCTCCGCGTCGGCTTCGGCAAGCTCGGGGCTGCGCTTGTGTTCGCGGATCAGGCGCCACATGAGGATGCCGAGCAACAGCAGGAGAGCGATGCCTTCGAGCCGGCCGAGATGCAGGTTGAACAGCACCACGAAGGCGGCAACGGTGGTCGCCAACAGCCAGGGTAGTTCCGACTTCAATACGGAACGGGCGAAGGGCAGTGGCGCGATCAGAGCGGCAATGCCGAGCACGAGACCGATGTTGGCGATGTTGGAACCAATGGCATTGCCGATGGCGAGCAGCGTGGTGTCGTTGAAGGCCGCGGCCACGGCGACGACGATTTCCGGTGCCGATGTGCCCAGGGACACGATCGTCAGACCTATCATCATGGGCGACATGCCCAGAAGTCGCGCGCTCGCGGCGGCGCCATTGAGAAAGCGGTCGGCACTCCAAACCAGCGTTACGAACCCCACGATGAGGCCGAGGGTCGCGAACAACATGTCAGGCTGCGCGCTGCCGTGAGCGGTTGACGCATCCCCTCGGGCTGTTCGAATGCTCGGACATGAGGGCCATTGCAGCGGATTAGGGATGGATGCGAGGCGAGAGCGCCAATTAAATGGACATAGGCTGAGTAATGCAACCGCGCGGGGCTGCCCTGCCGATGGTGCCGGGAACCGATGTTATGATCGTGAGTCGAACTGACCAATGAGCCGACTGGGGAGTATTTACCCGTGACCATCGTCAAGCAGATCGCCGTCAGCCTCGGCCTGGTTGGGGTCCTCGTTGTAGCTGGAGTCGTCAGGGCGGACGAACCGGGCCCCGACGATGTCGTCAGAATCGCCACCGATGAACTGCTCGAGCTCATCGAAAGCCACAAGGATCAGTATCGCTCCGATCCGGAGCCGTTTTTCCGTGCTGTGGACGAAAGTATGGCGACCTTCGTTGATTATCCCGGCATCGCCAGGGCCGTCATGGCCAATCACTGGAGCGAGGCGACCGACGATCAGCGCGAGGCGTTCATAAGGACGTTCCGCCGTGGTCTCGTCCGCAGCTACGCCCGTGCGATGGTGGAATTCGACCAGGAGGAGATCGAAGTTTTGCCTTTGCGTGAGGACCATGTGCGCGGAGACCGCGCCGTGGTGCGAATGCGGGTGACTGCGGCGAATGGCCGGACCTACCCTCTGCACTACTCGATGGCAAAGACCGATGAATCCGGGTGGCAGGTCCGCAATGTCGTAGTGAACGGCGTCAATCTTGGCCAGACCTACCGCAGCCAGTTCACCAGTGCCATGCGCAGTGCCGATGGCGCTATGGACACGGTCATCGACGGCTGGTCCACGGCACCCCCGGAGGAGCTCGAGGAGGCTACTGACGCCTGATCTGGGGCGTTTGCGCGCTTTTCGCTTCGATCGGAGACTGTATTGTGGGAGAGAGTGTCGCGCCGCAGGCGCGGCGCTCCGACCGGCGGCGCAGCCGCCGGCCATTGCCTTCGTTCGCGCCCCGCTTCGTTCGACGTGACTGCCTTCGTTCGGCGGCTGCTGCGCAGCCGATCGGGGCTTCTTCTTCGTTCGAGGCCCGCTTCGTTCGACGTGGCTGCCTTCGTTCGGGCGCTGCTTCGCAGCGCATCGGAGCGCCTCCCTGCGGGAGGCACTCCATCCCACACACTATCTTGCGTTACACTGCGCGCCCTCGCGCCACCTCCCAGGGCCTAGTATGACTATCGACGACATCCAGCGCCTGCTCGAGGCAGGCCTCGACGGCTGCGAAGTGCAGGTCGACGAACCGGTACCGGGCAAGTTCGCAGTTACCGTGATCGGCGATGTCTTCGCAGGCTTGAACCGCGTGAAGCGTGAACAGAAGGCGGGCGCACCGCTGCGGGATGCCATTCTCGACGGCCGCATTCACGCGGTCTCGTACCGCACGTTCACGCCTGACGAGTGGGCAGAGCGGGGCGCCTGACCCTTGGATCGCCTGCAGATCGACGGCGGCGCCCGTCTCGACGGTACGGTGCGGATATCGGGGGCCAAGAATTCGGCGTTGCCCATCCTGGCTGCGACCCTGCTGGCCGACGGCCCTGTAACCATTGCCAATCTGCCCCATCTTCACGACATCACCACGATGATCGAGTTGCTCGGCTGCCTCGGCGTCGAGGTCGTCATCGACGAGAAGCTGGCGGTAGAGGTCCACCCGGAGACGCTGCGCGATGTGGTGGCCCCCTACGATCTGGTCAAGACCATGCGCGCCTCCTTTCTGGTGCTTGGGCCGCTTCTGGCGCGGCACGGGCGAGCCGAGGTCTCGCTGCCCGGGGGTTGCGCCATCGGGCCGCGCCCGGTGGATCTGCATCTCAAGGGCCTTGCCGCCATGGGCGCAGACATCGAGGTGGAAGGTGGCTACGTCAAGGCCCGCAGCGCCGGCCGTCTGCAAGGTGCGAACATCTTCATGGACGTCGTCACGGTCACGGGGACCGAGCATCTGATGATGGCAGCGGCGCTGGCGGACGGCGTCACGGTGATCGAGAACGCTGCCCGCGAGCCGGAGGTGGTCGACCTGGCGGAGTGCCTGACTGCGATGGGGGCGGTGATTTCCGGCGCCGGCACCGACACCATCACCATCGAAGGCGTGGAACGGCTCGAGAGCGCGTCCCACCGAGTGATGCCGGACCGGGTCGAGACCGCCACCTACCTTCTTGCCGGTGCGGCGACCCGCGGTCGGGTGCGGGTGGTGGAGACTCAGCCCGATCTGCTCGATGCTGTGCTGGTGAAACTTCGCGATGCGGGTGCCGCGATCGCGACCGGGGATGACTGGGTGGAACTGGACATGGAAGGTCGGCGTGCGCGGGCGGTAAGCTTGCGCACGGCCCCCTATCCAGGCTTCCCCACCGACGTTCAGGCTCAGTTCCTGGCCCTCAACGCCGTCGCTGACGGCATCAGCCGGGTCACGGAAACGATCTTCGAAAACCGTTTCATGCACGTGCAGGAGATCAACCGGATGGGTGCCAGAGTGGTCCTCGAGGGCAATTCGGTGGCGATCATCGAGGGCGTGGACCGGCTCACGGCGGCGCCGGTGATGGCCACCGACCTGCGCGCGTCGTTTTCCCTCGTGATCGCGGCGCTGGCGGCCGAAGGCCAGACCATCATTGATCGTATCTACCATATGGATCGTGGCTACGAGTGCATCGAGGAAAAGCTCGCCGGTCTCGGCGCGCGGGTGCGACGCCTGCCATGAGTCTGATCATCGCTCTCAACAAAGGCCGGATTCTCTCGGAAGTTCTGCCGCTGCTCGCGGACGCGGGTATCGAGTCGCTGGAGGACCCGCAGCAGAGCCGGAGGCTGATCTTCCCCACCAGCCACCCTGATGTGCGCCTGATCGTCGTGCGCAGCAGCGACGTGCCGACCTGTGTCGAGCACGGTGCCGCGGCCATCGGGGTGACCGGCAAAGATACGCTGCTGGAACATGGCGAAGGCGGATTCTACGAGCCCCTCGATCTTGGTATCGCGCGCTGCCGATTGATGACTGCCGGCCTCATCGATGCGCCGGCGCCACTTCGGCCGCGTCTGCGGGTCGCCACCAAGTTCGTCAATGTGGCGCGGCGGTTCTACAGCGCCCGCGGGCAACAGGTGGATCTGATCCGGCTCGGCGGTGCCATGGAACTCGCGCCTCTGATCGGGCTCGCGGACCAGATCGTGGACATCGTCGATACGGGCCGCACACTTGCAGCAAACGGTCTCGAGCCAAAGGAGACCGTTGCGGAGATCAGCTCACGGGTGGTGGTGAACAAGGCGGCCATGAAGCGTCAGGCGGGGCTCATTCTGCCGCTGCTCGACGCGCTGGAGCGTGCGGTCGCCCTGCGCCAGCAACAGGAGGCTAAACCGTGACCCCACCGCTCGCCCTGAAACGGCTCGACGCGAAGGCCGCAACTTTCGACGCGGAACTCGCGCGTCTGCTGCACTGGGACGTTTCCGAAGATGACGGTGTCAACCGGATCGTCCGCGACATTCTCGATGACGTGCGCCGCCGTGGCGATGCGGCCGTCCTCGAAGCGAGCGTACGGCTTGATCGGGTCAAGGCCCGTTCCCTGGCAGATCTCGAAGTGTCACGAGCGCAGCTCGACGCGGCACTTGCGGGCCTGCCCGCGGCCGAACGCGAGGCGCTGGAGCAGGCTGCGGAGAGGGTTCGGGCCTATCACGAACGTCAGAAGGGCGTGTCCTGGCAGTATCGGGATGACGACGGCAACCTGCTCGGACAGCAGGTGACGGCGCTGGACCGGGTCGGTGTCTACGTCCCCGGTGGGCAGGCCAGTTATCCGTCCTCGGTGCTCATGACCGTCGTGCCGGCCCGGGTCGCGGGGGTCACAGAGATCATCATGACGGCGCCCACTCCGGACGACGCGGTCAATCCGCTGGTGCTGGCGGCAGCCCGGCTAGCGGGTGTCGATCGAGTTGTTCGGATCGGCGGCGCCCAGGCCATTGCGGCGCTGGCCTACGGTACCGAGTCGATCCCGAAGGTGGACAAGATCGTCGGCCCCGGCGGTGCTTTCGTGGCAGCTGCGAAGCGCATGGTCTTCGGGCCGGTCGGAATCGACATGATCGCGGGTCCGTCCGAAATTCTGGTGATTGCCGATGCGAGCTCGAAGCCGGAGTGGCTGGCGCTGGACCTGTTCTCGCAGGCCGAACACGATGAAGCGGCTCAGGCGATTCTGGTGTCAGCGGACGGAGAATTGCTTGAGGCGGTTCACGAGGCGATGCTCGAGCTGCTCCCGAAGCAACCCCGCGCGGATGTGATCCGGGCGTCGCTGGAAGCCCGAGGGGCATTGATCAAGGTTCCTGATCTCGCCGCGGCGGTCTCGCTCGCAAACCGGATCGCGCCAGAGCACCTGGAGCTGGCCGTGGCCGATCCCGAACGGCTGCTGCCGCAGGTGCGCCACGCTGGTGCGATATTCCTCGGGCACCACAGCCCTGAGGCGCTGGGGGACTACGTGGCCGGACCCAGCCACGTGCTTCCCACGTACGGGACAGCCCGCTTCTCCTCGCCGCTCGGCGTCTACGACTTTGAAAAGCGCAGTTCCCTGATCGGTTGCTCTGCGCCAGGTGCCGAGCGGCTCGCGCGCACGGCTTCGATCCTCGCGCGTAGCGAAGGCCTTGCAGCCCACGCGGATTCGGCGGAAGCGCGTATCAGCGGATTCGACGGCAACCGCGCCCGCTGATCAACTGCGTTCCAGGGTTGGGCGTTGGCCTACAGTCGCCACCAGACGCTGTGGGCCGCCGTTTCGCACCACCTGCACCTCCACCTGCGAGCCAGGTGACAGCATGGCGATGCGTTGCCCCACTTCGCGCGCCGAACCCACCGGCGCGCCGTTGATGGCCGTGATCAGGTCGCCTGCCTGCATTCCCGCCTGGTCGGCGGGCCCATTAGGACTGACGCCGGCAACGAACAGGCCGTTGCCGGCGGACCAGTCCTCGATGGGACGGACTTCCACTCCGAGCCAGCCGCGAATGACCCGACCCTGCTCGACGATGCTCTCGAGGACGTCGAGCGCGAGGTTGGCCGGGATCGCGAAACCGATCCCGTGGGAACCGCCGGAGCGGCTGAAGATCATGCTGTTGACGCCCACCAGCCGGCCGAGATCGTCTACCAACGCGCCGCCGGAGTTGCCCGGATTGATGGCTGCATCCGTCTGGATGAAGTCCTCATAGGGCGCATTGGCAACGAGGCCGTGGCGACCAAGCGCGCTGACGATCCCGCTGGAAACGGTCTGGCCGATGCCAAAGGGATTGCCTATCGCGAGGACAACATCGCCGACCCTGAGATCTCCGGAAGGCGCGAGTTCGATGGGCGTCAACCCGTCGAGATCGACGCGCAGGACAGCCAAGTCGGTCTCCGGGTCCGTACCCACCACGCGCGCCGGTGCTTCCCGCCCATCGGCCAGCGCCACGAGAATCTCGTCCGCATCGGCGATGACGTGATTGTTGGTGAGGATATGGCCGTCGGGGCGCACCACCACGCCGGAACCAAGGCTGCCCTGCATGCGCTGCTGGCTGCCGGGGAAGCGCTCGCACATTTCCTGAAAACGGGGCAGGTCGCATAGTGGATGGACTCGCCGCGTGACCACACGCGTGGTGTAGATGTTGACGACGGCGGGAGAGGCCAGAGCGACGGCGTCGGCATAGCCTGACTTGGGCCGCTCCACCGGAGCCGGAGTCGGCTGGATCGCCATGCCGATCAGGATACCGGCGGCGATTCCCGCGACGACGGGCAGCGCGCGAAGGAGGTGTCTGATCATGGTCGATTCCGGCTCGAAGCCTCGGAGCAGCAGGTCCTGGATGTGATTCTATCGGAATCGGAGCTGAACAGTCGGTGAAGCGATCACTGGATCGTGTGCTGCTGCCCCTGTCCTCCTACCGCCGATGTCGCTAGAGTCCGCAGCCAGTCAGCAAGCCGCCATAGATCTTCATGACACCCAAGGAACGTTACGCCCTGTGTCTGGATCAGCAGGGCATGACCCCAGATGCAGCCCAGGAGCGTGCGGTCGCGGCGCTGGACGACCTCTATCGGCGTTTGCTTGCCGCGCCCGAACGGCCGTCGCTGCTTGCGCGCCTGCGGAGCGCGCTCGGGCGGGAGCAGCGCGAACCTGAGCGTGGGCTTTACCTTTGGGGTGGCGTCGGCCGGGGCAAGACCTGGCTGATGGACATGTTCTTCGAAAGCCTGCCGTTCGAGGCGAAACTGAGGATGCACTTCCACCGCTTCATGCGCCGGGTGCATCAGGACTTGCGTCGCCTGGCAGGCCAGCGCAACCCGTTGCTCGGCGTCGCCGACCGGTTCGCGGCGGATGCGCGCGTTTTGTGCTTCGATGAGTTTTTCGTCTCCGACATCACCGACGCGATGATTCTCGGCGAGCTGTTGGAGGCGCTGTTCGCGCGCGGCGTGACGCTGGTGGCCACATCCAATATTCCGCCCGCTGAGCTCTACAAGGACGGCTTGCAGCGCCGCCGGTTCCTGCCTGCGATCGCGCTCCTCGAGCGGCACACGGAGGTCCTCGACGTCGATGGCGGCACCGATTATCGGCTGCGCTCCCTGGAGCGCGCGGAGATCTATCACACGCCGTTGGATGAGGCGGCCGACCAGAGTCTGGAAGCGAGCTTCCGTAGCCTGGCACCGGTGGAGGCCGTTGTCGGCGAGGTGCTCGAGGTCGAAGGCAGGCCTATCCCGACCCGCATGCGGGCTGACGACGTGGTCTGGTTCGACTTCGATGCCCTCTGCGCCGGGCCCCGCAGTCAGAACGACTACATCGAGCTGGCGCGTGAGTTTCATGCTGTGCTCGTCAGCAATGTGCCCCAGTTCACGCCGCGGGTGGAGGATCAGGCGCGTCGCTTCATCAGTCTGGTGGACGAGTTCTACGATCGCGGCGTGAAGCTCATTCTCTCGGCAGCGGCGCCGCTTGCGGAGCTTTATGCGGGGGAGCGCCTCGCCTTCGAATTCGAGCGTACCCGCTCGCGGCTCCTTGAGATGCAGTCCCGCGAGTATCTGGCTCGCCTGCATCGGGCGTGATGCGAGGGGAGACCAGCGAAGCGCGCTCCGGCTGGGCGCATGCCGGCGGCTGCGCCGCCGGTCGGCCCGGATCTGCCTGGAGCAGATCCGGTCGCGCTCTGCGCGCCCGAAGGGTGCCCGCCAGGGATGGAGGGCAACAGCGCCGCGCCTGCGGCGCGACACTCTCTGTTGCGGGCCATCCATGGCCCGCACTCCTGCGGAGCGCGCTTCGCGCGACGCGATTCGATCCAGTCGAATCGCGCCCACTCTGTAGCCTCCGATCGAAGGCGACCCAAGATAGTGTGTGGGAAGGAGTGCCTCCCGCAGGGAGGCGCTCCGATGCGCTGCGAAGCAGCGCCCGAACGAAGGCAGCCAAGCCGAACGAAGCGAGCCTCGAACGAAGACGACACCCCGATGCGCTGCGAAGCAGCGCCCGAACGAAGGAAGATCAAGAGCGATGATCATGCTCCGCGCTCTGCGCACGATCAGGCTTGCCCGGGGCGGAACTTGCGGCTAACATGCGCGCCTCTTTTTTGCCCGCCCCTCGTCGCCGGGGGTGGAAATCTTACGCAAGGGCAGCCACGGATGAAGACGCAAAGCACCAAGCCGGCCGACGTGCGGCGGGACTGGCTGCTGGTCGACGCGACCGACAAGACGCTCGGTCGGCTGGCCACAGAGATTGCCGTGCGCCTGCGCGGCAAGCACAAGCCGGAATTCACGCCGCACGTGGACACGGGCGATTACATCGTCGTGATCAACGCCGAGAAGGTGAAGGTGACCGGCAACAAGCTCAAGGACAAGACGTACTGGCGCCACACCGGCTATCCCGGCGGCATCCGCGGCATCGCACTGAAGGACCAGCTCGCCAATCACCCGGAGCGGGTGATCGAGACAGCCGTTCGCGGCATGATCCCGCGCACGCCTCTCGGGCGGGCCATGTTCCGCAAGCTTAAGGTGTACGCTGGCGCCGAGCATCCGCACACGGCTCAGCAGCCGCGTCCGGTCGAGCTCTAAGAGGACAACGACATCATGACAACCGCACGAGCCGCGACTTCCGGCTACGATTACGGCACAGGTCGCCGCAAGACCGCCACGGCACGGGTGTTCCTGCGTCCCGGCCAAGGTCGGATCTTGGTGAACAACAAGCCTCTCGATGAGTATTTCGGACGCGAGACCTCGCGCATGGTGGTGCGCCAGCCGCTCGAGCTCGTCGAGATGCTCGATCGGCTCGACGTTCGCGTCACCGTACGCGGTGGCGGTCCGTCCGGGCAGGCTGGTGCGATTCGTCACGGCATCAGTCGAGCACTCATGGAGTACGACGCGAGCCTCCGGCCGTCGTTGCGGCAGGCTGGCTTCGTCACCCGCGACGCCCGTGAGGTGGAGCGTAAGAAAGTCGGTCTGCGCAAGGCGCGCAAGCGTCCTCAGTATTCCAAGCGCTGACCATCCGCGATGCGCTCGGGGCTGGTGGATGCCGCCAGCGCCTGGTCCAGCGCTCGCGACATGCAGGGCGTCCTCCGGTTCGGGTGGGCGCCCTGTTGCTATCTGGGGGATGCGTTTTCGCGAGGTGGCGAAGCGCGCTTGCTACAGCGATATAGGGAAGTCGGAATTCACCCGTGTCGAACGGCTGTGGTAAACTCCGCAAGCTCGGCGCAATTGCGCAAACACGGCGTCCAAAAGCTTTGGCTGTGCGGATGACCGACCCGCTCGCGGGTATCGTTCAGGCAGCCTTGGGTGGGGCTGTCCGGCGCAAGCGCTGACCCCTCCGGCTTTTCTGACAGGTCAGACCAGGGAGAATGCTGCGTGAGTGAAGGCGAGGTCAACGTCGCCCGTCGCCGGTTTCTGATCGGCGCCACCTCTGTGGTGGGTGGGATTGGCGTAGTGGGTGCGGCGGTTCCATTCGTCCGCTCCTGGAGCCCGAGCGCCAAGGCGCAGGCGCTTGGTGCGCCGGTGAGGGTAGACATCAGCAAACTCAGGCCGGGCGAACTGCTCGGCCCGATTCCCGAGTGGCGGGGGCGGCCGATCTTCGTGGTTCGGCGCACGGATGAAGCGTTGGATGCGCTCCCGGAGCTCGATCGCATGCTGGCCGACCCGGAGTCCCGACGTGAGCAGCAGCCGCCCTATGCTGTGAACATCTGGCGCGCTCGCGAGGAGCGCAAGCACATTTCCGTTCTGGTTGGATTGTGCACCCATCTCGGATGTTCGCCTGCCTTCCATGGCCGCCTGGAGCCGCAGCCGTTCGATGCCAACTGGCGCGGCGGCTACTTCTGCGCCTGTCATGGTTCGCGCTTCGACCTGTCTGGTCGGGTCTATTCAGGTGTGCCGGCACCTACCAACCTCGAAGTGCCTCCCTACATGTTCGAAACCGATGACATCATTCTGATCGGGCAGGACGAGGAGACCGGTTAATGAGCGATGTGACGAACTCAGGTGGTTCCGGCAAGCCGGGCCCGCTGGCGAACCTGATCGCCTGGATCGACGAGCGCTTTCCGCTCACCGAAACCTACCGCTATCACATGTCCGAGTATTGGGCGCCGAAGAACCTGAACATCTGGTACATCTTCGGTCTCCTCTCCATCGTGGTGCTCGTCAATCAACTGATTACCGGCATCTGGCTCACGATGAGCTACGTGCCGAGCGGGGACGGCGCGTTCGCCTCCATCGAGTACATCATGCGTGACGTGGAGTACGGCTGGCTGCTGCGCTATCTGCACTCTACCGGGGCCTCCGCGTTCTTTGTCGTCGTCTATCTCCACATGTTCCGCGGCCTGATGTATGGCTCGTACCGCAAGCCGCGCGAGCTGGTCTGGCTGATCGGTATGGCGATCTTCCTCCTGCTCATGGCCGAGGCCTTCATGGGTTACGTTCTGCCCTGGGGACAGATGTCTTTCTGGGGTGCCCAGGTCATCGTGTCGCTGGTGGGAGCGATTCCGTTCATCGGCGACTCGCTGATCGACTGGGTTCGCGGCGATTTCCTCATGAGCGAAATTACGCTCAATCGCTTCTTCGCTTTGCACGTGATTGCCTTGCCGCTGATGCTGGTTTTGCTGGTTTTCCTCCACATCGTGGCGTTGCACCACGTCGGATCGAACAATCCGGATGGAATCGACATCAAGAAGCACAAGGACCAGAACGGTAAGCCCCTGGACGGTGTGGCGTTCCATCCCTATTTCACCATCACCAAACTTCCGGCGGTGGTCGTCTTCCTCATCCTCTTCCTTGCTGTCGTGTTCTACGTTCCGGAGATGGGGGGGTATTTCCTCGAGCCGCCGAATTTCCAGGAAGCGAATCCGCTGCAGACTCCGGACCACATCGCGCCTGTCTGGTACTTCACACCCTTCTACGCCATGTTGCGGGCAGCGACTTATCCATTGCTCGGCATCGACGCGAAATTCTGGGGCCTTTTGGTGATGGGGGGCGCGGTGATTCTGCCGGCTGTGCTCCCGTGGCTGGATCGCAGCCCGGTGAAGTCGATTCGCTACAAGGGGATGATTTCCAAGGTCATGCTGGGCCTGTTTGTGGTGGCCTTCGTCATGTTGGGCTGGCTCGGTACCCAGCCCGCCGGTCCGGTCTACGAATTTCTCGCCCAGGTCGGAACCGCCGTGTATTTCGCGTACTTCGTCCTGATGCCGTGGTACACCCGAGTCGAGAAGACCAAGCCGGTGCCGGAGAGGGTTCCTGAACGATGACACTTCCAGTCCGATTGGCGGCGGGCTTGCTGCTGCTCGTGCCCACGCTTGCGCTCGGTGCGGCCAGTAATGTCCCGCTCGAAAGCATGCGTCCCGATCACTCGAACCTGCCCTCGCTGCAGCGAGGGGCGGCGTTGTACATGAACTTCTGCCTGGGGTGCCATAGCCTGCAGCATCAGCGGCACAACCGCACGGCGGAGGATCTCGGGATTCCGGAGGAGCTCTATCTGGAGAACCTTCTGTTCGACGATGTCGACATTGGGTCCCACATCACCAATGCGATGCCGCACCAGGGGGGCCGTGAGTGGTTCGGGAATGCGCCTCCCGATCTCACCATGACGACGCGTGTACACGGTCCGGCCTGGGTGTACACGTTCCTCAAGTCCTTTTACGTGGATGCCAGCCGGCCGTTCGGCGTCAACAACACCGTGTGGGAAAACGTCGGTATGCCCCATGCGTTGGTTGAGCTGCAGGGCATCCCGACGCTGGTGTGCGATGGGGATCGCTGCGATGGCACGATCGAGGTCGAAGCCGGTAGCGGCCTTATGGACGAGGCTCAGTTCAATGCGGCCGTCTACGACCTGGTCAACTTCCTCGACTACGTCGGCGAACCTTACAAGCAGGATCGGCAGCGCATCGGCGTGTATGTTTTGCTGTTCCTCGTGATCCTTTTCGTCTTCACCTTCCTGCTCGGCCGCGAGTACAAGAAGGACCTGCATTGATGAGTGTGGCGAAACGCTCCTCCATGACGTTCTTTTCCGACGGCACGGATCATTACAGCCATCGGGTGCGCATGGTCTTGGCAGAGAAGGGCGTGACCGTCGACATTGTCGACGTCGACCCTGGCAACAAGCCCGAAGATCTTGCAGAGCTCAATCCCTACGGTTCGCTGCCCACCCTGGTCGACCGGGATCTGGTGCTCTACGAGTCCATGGTCATCATGGAATATCTGGACGAGCGTTTCCCTCATCCGCCGTTACTGCCTGTTTATCCGGTGGCTAGAGCACTATCCCGCCTGTGGATGCATCGCATCCAGCGGGACTGGTGCGTACATCTGGATATCCTGCTCGCAGGCAAGGGGCGCGAGGCCACTGTCAACAAGGCGCGCAAAGCGCTGCGTGAGGGCCTGATCGCGGTAGCTCCGATTTTTGCGGAGAAGCCCTTCTTCATGAGTGACGAGTTCACGCTTGTGGACTGCTGCGTGGCACCGATTCTCTGGCGGCTCGAACTGGCGGGCATCCAATTGCCCGATAAGCAGGCCCGTCCGATGATCAAGTACATGGAACGACTGTTCGAGCGGGAAGGTTTCCAGGCTAGCCTTTCGGAGCAGGAACAGGAGATGGCCGGCTGATCCGACCCGGGGGGGCGGTTGCCGGAGGAGGATAACCATGAGTGATCAGGGTTCCTCGCTCACCATGAAGTCGCAGCGCCCCTACATGCTGCGAGCCCTTTACGAATGGATCGTTGATAGCGGTGGTACGCCGCACCTGCTCGTGAATGCTGAGCATCCTGGCGTGCTGGTACCGCCCCATACGGTGCGCGACGGGCGGGTTGTCCTCAATGTCGCGCCAAGGGCCGTGCGGGGATTCGAAATCGGCGATGACCACGTTGCTTTCGAGTGTCGCTTCGGCGGCCGGGCCATGGCTGTGGAAATGCCTCCGGAAGCGGTGCTGGCGATCTACGCCCAGGAGAACGGTGCCGGCATGGCGTTTGAAGCGGTGCCGCGCAAATCGGAAGGTCGCGAGCCCGACGACGATCCTCCGCCCAGCGGCCCGGACCGGGGCGGGAGCCATCTCAAGGTGGTGAAGTAAGCTCCGCCTGCTGCAGACGCTCAGTCCACATACTCGAAAAGACGCACAACCTGCTGCACCCCGGACACGTTGCGGGTGATCTCAGTGGCTTCCTCGGCCTCCAACTGCGTTACCAGGCCCATGAGGTAGGTGGTGCCGTTCTCGGTGACGACCCTGATGTTGCGGCCGCGAACGTGCTCGCTGGAGAGCAGCTGGGTTTTCACCTTGCTGGTGATCCAGGCATCTCCTGAGCGGGTGAGCATGGACGTAGGGCCGGCAACTTCCAGCTCGTTGTAGACGCGCCGGACTTTCTTCAGCTTCAACACTTCGGCCTCCGCGAGGTCACGAGCCTCCTCGGAGGGCACCTGTCCGTAAAGCAGGACATTGCCGTTGTGGCTGGTGACGGAGAGATTGGCCCGCAGCAAGTCATCGTTGACCCGGCGAATATTGATCAGCGCCAGGCGCGTCAGGGCGCTGTCGTCGATACGCGTGCCGATGGTGCGGGTGGTCGGGTCCTGCTCGATGACTTCGTCATCGGACAGCGCCCGGGCCACCGTGCACCCCGAAAGCGTAAGGACCACGCAAATCGCGGCAACGAGTGCCACTGGGCGCGCCGTGCTTAAACGGCGGTGATAGATGTGCTTTTCGGCCATGGCGATTCAACCTCGTGGCTCAGTAGCTGGCATCGAACGCAGAGCGGATCCATCGCAGTTCTTCCTGACCTTCTGGTCCATCGATGGTCACGACATCGAAGCGGCAGGGAGGCTGTATGCGCTGGGTCTGCAGATAGCGGCGTGCAGCGAGAAGCAGCCGACTGCGTTTGCGCGCATCAAGACTTTCGGCCCCGGAACCGCGATCGCGTCGGCTGCGCCGACGTACCTCGACGAACACGAGCGTATCTCCGTCGAACATGACCAAGTCCAGTTCGCCACCCTTGCAGCGCCAGTTGCGCACGACACAGCGCAATCCCGCCCGGCGCAGCAGACGCTCCACGCGCCGTTCGGTATCGGCACCGAGTAACCTCGCCAGCTTGCCGCGAACGACCTTGTTCGGGCTCATCCGGCCTCCTGCTGCTGCCGTGCGTTCCGCGCCGGATTCTAACCTCTGCGCCTCCATGCAATCGCGGCTGTGCGAGATTGCCACCCCTTCAGCGCGCTTGCGCGACGGCGAGCGGGTCGGCCATCTCGTCCAGCGGCACCGGGAGGCCGTTGTGCAAAACTGCCCAGGTCAGTTCCCGCAGAAGGCGGCCGTCTTCATCGAGCTGCAGGCGTCCGGTCATGCCCGGATGTCGGATGTCACGCTCCCTGAACAGGGGAAGCCGCTGCTGCAAGTGCCAGGCGTCGACCCCCATGGCGTGAAATGCTGATGCGCTGACGTGGGCGTCGGGCCATGCGCGTTCCACTTCGCTCCGCAGCGGAGAGGGCTCGAGCAGCCAGGGCATGCCAACGAAGCGAATCCCGTCCAGTTCTGAGCTCACGCGCCGATCGCTGCTGCCTTCGTACATGTGCGACGAGGCATAGACGGGCAGGTCGCCGGCGAAGTGATAGGCGAGCATGGGCTTCAGGGTGCGTGCAGCCACGGGTTCAGCAGCCATCATCACGAAGTCGATGTCCTGGCGGCGGCGCGGTTCGAACTCCAGGTTGCTTGCAAGCACTCGCCGCATATCCCGCGCCCTGGCTTCGCTCTCTCCGATCAGAAGGCTCTCGGCCACATTGTCGGTGATCTGCCGCGTGGCGGCGAAAGGCCGGTGGGCCACCACCTTGCCGCCGAGGGCGGTAAAGCTCTGCTCGAAGGTGGCGATGAGGCGTTCGGCCCAGAGATCTTGTGCATTGATCACCAGGGCTCGCCGCATGCCGTCGGCGTATGCGCGATTGGCGATTTGGGCGCCTTCGTCCTCGGGAACGAGTCCGAACTGAATGAGGGACGAGTCCGTGTCGACCCCGGCGGTGGAATTGAGCGCGAGGATGGGCACATCACGCGGCGAGAACGTCGCCAGCTCTCGCACCGCGCCGCGGGCGAGGGGCCCGATCACCAGGTCCACGCCCTGGTCCACCGCTTGCAAATATTGGCTCACGACGTCGCCGACGGCGGTATCGATGACGATGACGGAGGGGGCGGCACCGCCGCGGGCGAGTGCCTGGAAGTGGGCTGCCATGAAGCCATCGCGGATAGCGTTACCGGCGCTGCCGAGTGGGCCGCTCAGAGGCAGTAGAAGGGCCACCTGATCAGGGCGCGTCGCCATGAGCTCCGGGAGTCGGGCGAGGGCGGGTGGCAGTCGGTCTGCTGCCGGATGATCTTCCCAGGCTCGACGCCAGAGCACGACCGCCTGCTGCTGGTCTTCCAGGGTCGGGTAGGGCTCGGCTGCGATGGCCGCGAGTTCCAGCCAGCCGCGCAGAACCGGTTCAGCGGCAAACTCCGGCCGCACGACCAGCCGGCGTGGCCCATCGAGGCGGGTGAGGATGGTCCAGATCCTGGCGTGCACTTCTGCCCGGTCCCCCCCGTCGAGGATCGCATCCAGCCGGGTCAGCTCCTGTAACGCTGGAATCCAGCGCTCATGCTTCTCGAGCGCGCGGGCCCGCACGCTGGCAGCAAGGCTTCGATCGTCCAGCGAGAGGTCGCTGACGTAGCGCCAGTCCGGCAGCTCGCTGAGCAGTGCGAGCGCTTCCTTGCTGCGACCTTCGTCGAGCAGCATCTGCGCATCGAGCAGCGTGAAGCGAAAGCGATCCGTCTCTACCAGAGACGCGACGTCCAGCGCCGAGACGATTTCCGCCACCCGGTCGCGCTCGCCACGGCGTTCGAAGATCATCGCGGCCCTGAGTTCGAGCGCGGCGGCGCGTTCCGGCTCGGCCTGTCCTGCTGCGCGCAGGAGTGCTTCCGGGTCATCATCAGGCGTATCGACCACTTCCGGCAGGGCCGGTTGTGCGTCGGGTGGTTCAGTGCCCGGAGCGGCACAACCGGTGATCCACGCGGCGAGCAGCAGGCTCGCCAGCAGGCTGCAGCGACGCGGGCTGGCGAGCTTCATCGGGTAAACTCCGATCTGGTCGGGGTCCTGGGGATCTGGAAGGGGGTCATGGCACACAACGGCGGCGACGATGACTCCGAGGCGGGTATTCTGTACGTGGTGGCCACGCCCATCGGCAACCTGGAGGATGCCTCGGACCGTGCCCGCTCGACCCTGGCCTCGGTGGCGCTTATTGCTGCTGAGGATACCAGACACACTCGGGGCCTGTTAGCAAAGTGGGGCATCGACACGCCGCTGGTCTCCCTGCATGAGCACAATGAAGAAGGTCGCATTCCCGGGCTGCTGGCACGCCTGCGCGCGGGTGATGATCTCGCTCTCGTCAGTGATGCCGGGACGCCGCTGCTCGCTGATCCCGGCTACCGGCTGGTGCGGGCCGTGACTGCCGCCGACTTGCCGGTACGCCCGGTACCGGGCCCCTGTGCACTGATTGCGGCGCTGTCGGTTGCCGGTCTCGCTACAGACCGCTTTCTGTTCGCAGGGTTCCTGCCTGCGCGCACTGCAGCTCGCAAGGCTGCGCTCGCTGAACTGCGGACGCTGCCGGCGACCCTGGCATTCTACGAGGCGCCGCATCGCGTCGGAGCAGTCTTACGGGATGCAGCGGAAGTCCTTGGTGGAGAGCGTGAAGCCTGGCTCGGGCGGGAGCTTACCAAGCGTTTCGAGACACACCACAGGGGAAGCCTGGCGGAATTGGCCGAGCAGGTGCGGACTGGCCTGGCTGTCGAGCGCGGGGAGTTCGTCCTGCTGATAGCGGGGGCGGATGGCGAGGTGGAAAGAACTGCGGTGGAAGCGGAGGCGTTGCTCGATGCGCTACTCGAAGAGCTGCCTGCCTCCCGCGCAGCGAAAGTAGCAGCCCGGGTCCTCGGCAGGCCCCGGCAGGAGCTCTACAGGCTGGCTATGCAGCGCGCGGCGGCGGACCGCTGACGCGCAGCCCCGCTGTAAGGCAGCCCCGCTGTAAGGCAGCCCCGCTGTAAGGCAGCCCCGCTGAAGGCAGCCCCGCTGTAAGGCAGCCCCGCTGAAGGCAGCCCCGCTGAAGGCATTCGGTCGCCGCCGCTTGTAGGCGGGCGGCTTCGGCACCATTATGGCATTTCGGAGGAGACGGCCAGGCAGCCGCTCCGTTGCGTTCGCAGCGGGGAGGAAAGTCCGGGCTCCACAGGACAGGGTGCCAGGTAACGCCTGGGGGGCGCGAGCC
>SLQW01000209.1 GCA_007131295.1 Pseudomonadales bacterium
CGCGCTCATGCCCTGACTGCCTTGACTGCCCCCGGACTGGATCTGCTGCAGGTTCTCCATGTCGGCACCGGCGCAGAAGCCACGGCCGGCGCCAGTGAAAAGGATCACGCGCACTGCATCGTCGGCGCTTGCATCCTTCATGAAGCCGTAGACGCCTTCGTCCATGGCGCCGGTCCAGGCGTTCAGCTTGTCGGGACGGTTAAGGGTGATGATGCCGACGCCGTCCTCGACGCGATAAGTGACCTGCTCAGCGCTCATGGCCTGCTCCAGATACAGTGGGGACGCGAGCATCGCCCAGCGTGTCGCTCCCGTCCACCCCCGCACCGATTTGCCGCGCTCCGATGGGTCGGTGAGACTTGTCTGATTGGGTGAACGAAGGGGTGAATGCATCATGAGATACGCCTTTGCAGCCGCGTTACTGCTGATTGCCGCCGCAGCGGTGGCGGAGCAGCGCACGCTGATCCACGCCGGTGTGCTGATCGACGGCCTCGGCAACGCACCGTCGAGCGAGCGCACCATCGTCATCGAAGGGGACGAGATCCGCGCAGTGGAGCGTGGGTTCAAGGAGCCTGCCGACGGCGACCGGGTAATCGACCTTTCCGGGGCGACGGTGATGCCCGGATTGATCGACATGCACGTGCATCTCGCAAGTCAGCGCAATCCGCGCAGTCAGCTCGAACGCTTCACGATGGCGCCGACCGAACGCTCGCTGCAGGCGACCACTTTCGCCGAAGCAACGCTGATGGCGGGATTCACCACGGTCCGCGACCTCGGCACCATCGACGGCGTCGCCATCGCCATGCGCCGCGCCATTGAGCAGGGCTGGATCACCGGACCGCGCATGTTCGTCGCCGGCAAAAGCATCGCCACCACCGGTGGCCACGCCGATCCCAGCAATGGCATCCGCGCCGATCAGATGTGGGTGCCCGGACCGGGCGACGGGGTCGCAAACGGGCCCATCGAGGCGCGGCAGGCGGTGCGTGCCCGCTACCAGGAAGGCGCCGACCTGATCAAGATCACCGCCACTGGCGGTGTGCTTTCCGAAGCGCGCAGCGGTGAGAATGCCCAGTTCACCGTCGAGGAGATCGAGGCCATCGTCGCCACCGCGCGCGACTATGGCTTCCACGTAGCCGCCCATGCCCACGGTGAGGAAGGGATGCGCCGGGCGGTGCTCGGCGGCGTCACCACCATCGAGCACGGAACCATGATGAGCGACGACGTCATGGCGCTGATGCGCGAGCGCGGGACCTACTACGTTCCCACCATCCTTGCCGGTCGCTTCGTCGCTGAGCAGGCGGAGATTCCTGGCTTCTTCTTCGAGACGGTTCGCGAGAAGGCACTGGCCATCGGCCCGCAGATACAGGGCACCTTCGCCAGGGCCTACGCGGCGGGCGTACCAATTGCTTTCGGGACTGACTCCGGCGTCTCTGCCCACGGCGACAACTGGCGCGAATTCGTGTTCATGGTGGAGGCGGGCATGCCGGCGCTGGAAGCGATCACCGCGGCCACGTCAGTGCCGGCGCGGCTGCTCGGGCAATCCGGTCGGCTCGGGGAGATCAGCTCGGGCGCCCTGGCCGACATCATCGCGGTACCTGGTGATCCGCTTGCGGATATCGAACTCATGGGCAAGGTCCACTTCGTCATGCAGGGAGGTGTGGTTCACCGCCATGACCGTTGAACGCGTATGCCTCATCGTTCTTCTCGGCGCGCTCTTGGCGGCGCCCGCAGGCGCTGATCCGTTTCCGTCGCGCTATACCGCCCCGGAATCCGAGCCGGTTCTGATTCGCAACGCCACGCTTCTCACCGGTGATGGCGAGCGTCTGGACGAACACGACCTCCTGCTTCGCGATGGCCGCATCGCCGCTATCGGCACCGCACTGGAGCGGCCCGACGGCGCGCTGGAGGTCGACGCGAGCGGGCGCTGGCTGACACCGGGCCTGATCGACGTTCACTCCCATCTCGGCAACTACCCCGCACCGGGTGGCGCGGCTCTGGCCGACGGCAACGAGCTGACGTCGCCGAATACGGCCGGGGTATGGGCTGAGCACGGCATCTGGCCCCAGGATCCGCAGTTTCCGCTCGCTCTGATGGGCGGTGTCACCACACTGCACGTGCTTCCGGGGTCGGGCAATCTCTTCGGTGGCCGCGGGGTGACCTTGAAGAACGTTCCCGGCCGCGGCGTGCAGGACATGAAGTTTCCGGGTGCGCCGCACAGTCTGAAGATGGCCTGCGGCGAGAACCCGAAGCGCGTCTACGGTTCGCGTAACCAGATGCCCGGCTCGCGCATGGGCAATCTCTTCGGGCAGCGCAACGCCTGGATTCAGGCCCATGGCTATGCACGCAAGCTCGAGGAATACCGGCGGGCGGTGGCGGACGGTGAGGAGGCGACCCCGCCGGAGCGGGACCTGACTCTGGAAACCCTTTCCAGCGTGCTTGCGGGTGAGATCCTGGTCCACAACCACTGCTACCGGGCCGATGAAATGATGCTCATGCTCGACGTGGCGCGGGAGTTCGACTACCGCATCGCCGCCTTTCATCACGCCACCGAGGCCTACAAGATCGCCGACGTACTTGCGGA
>SLQW01000171.1 GCA_007131295.1 Pseudomonadales bacterium
GCCACGCTGCGGCACATCAGTCTGCTCAACCCCGATCGCCTTTGTGTTAGCATCGCCGCCGCTCGCGCGACGCCCGCTACCGTTCTCCCGGGGAGGAGCGGTTCTCCGACCCCCTGCCCAGATGTCGGGATCACCCTGCCGGGTCGCGCGTATTTCCGGAATCGAGTCATCAGGATCGCTCATGGTCATGCGCAGTCACTACTGTGGTCAGCTCCGTGCCGCCCACGAGGGAGAAACAGTTCAGCTTTGCGGCTGGGTGCAGCGTCGACGTGACCACGGCGGCGTGATCTTCCTCGACCTGCGCGACCGCGCCGGTATCGCCCAGGTTGTCTTCGACCCGGATGCAAAGGAGAGCTTCGAACTCGCAGACCGGGTGCGCGGCGAGTACGTGCTCAAAGTCACCGGCCGCGTCCGCATGCGTCCGGAAGGCACGGTCAATCCCGATATGGATACCGGCGAAGTCGAGGTGCTCGGCCAGGAGATCGAGCTGCTGAACGCTTCGGAAACCCCGCCCTTCCAGCTCGATGCATGGTCCGATGCCGGAGAGGACGTGCGCCTGCGCTTCCGCTATCTGGACCTGCGTCGCCCTGAAATGCAGGCGCGTCTGGCCCTGCGTGCCCGTACCGTCAGTGCGATCCGCCGTTACTACGAGGCGGAAGGCTTCATCGACGTCGAGACCCCCGTGCTCACCAGGGCGACGCCGGAAGGCGCCCGCGATTACCTCGTTCCGAGCCGGACTCATCCGGGCTCGTTCTTCGCGCTGCCCCAGTCGCCGCAGCTCTTCAAGCAGCTACTGATGATCGGTGGCCTCGACCGCTACTATCAGATTGCCCGCTGTTTCCGCGACGAGGATCTGCGCGCCGACCGCCAGCCGGAGTTCACCCAGCTCGACGTCGAGTTGTCGTTCACCGACGAAGACGAAGTGATGGCGCTCACGGAAGCCATGCTCAGGCAGGTCTTCCGCGAGGTCCTCGAGGTGGAACTACCGGAATTTCCGTGCCTGAGCTGGCATGAGGCCATGAGCCGCTACGGTTCAGACAAGCCGGATCTACGTAATCCGCTGGAGCTCGTCGACGTCGGCGATCTCATGGCGAAGGTGGAGTTCAAGGTCTTTGCCGGCCCGGCGGCGGATCCGAACGGCCGCGTCGCGGCGCTGCGGGCGCCCGGCGGCGGGGCCCTGTCGCGCAAGGTGATCGATGACTACACCGGTTTCGTTGCTCAGTACGGTGCCCGGGGCCTCGCCTATATCAAGGTCAACGACCGCGCCGCGGGAACGGAAGGGCTGCAGTCACCGATCCTGAAGTTTCTTCCCGAAGATGTGGTCAGCGCCGTACTCGACCGCGTCGGCGCGGTGGATGGCGACGTGGTGTTCTTCGGCGCTGACAGTTTCCAGGTGGTCTCGGAGTCACTGGGTGCCCTGCGCAACAAGCTCGCGAAGGATCTTGGTCTCGTCGCGGAGGGTTTCGCGCCCTGCTGGGTGACCCGCTTCCCCATGTTCGAAAAGAGTCGGGAAGGCAACCTCACGCCGATCCACCACCCGTTCACGGCACCCGCATGCACGCCGGAGGAACTGCTCGCCGAGCCGGCGAAGGCGCTCTCGCGTGCTTACGATGTGGTACTCAACGGCTACGAACTCGGTGGCGGCAGCATCCGGATCCATCGCGAAGAGATGCAGCGTGCGGTGTTCGAGATCCTGAATCTCGGTCAGGAGGCGGACGTCCGCTTCGGCTTTCTGCTCGACGCGCTTCATTATGGCTGTCCGCCCCACGGCGGCATCGCGCTCGGCATCGACCGGCTGGTGATGCTCATGGCCGGCGCGCCGGCCATTCGTGACGTAATCGCGTTCCCGAAGACCCAGACCGCGTCCTGTCTGATGACGTCGGCGCCGAGTACGGTGGACGCACAACAGTTGCGTGAGTTGCACATCCGGTTGCGAGAATCCGGGTCCAAGGAAGGCAAGGACCCAGCCTGAGCGGAGAATTGTAGTCATGGCTGGCCATAGCAAGTGGGCCAACATCAAGCACCGCAAGGCGCGCCAGGACGCGTCCCGCGGCAAGCTCTGGACCAAGCTGATCCGCGAGATCACCGTCGCTGCGCGCCAAGGGGGCGAGGTCGCTGACAACCCGCGTCTGCGCACGGCGGTAGACAAGGCCATGGGTGCGAACATGCCCAAGGACACCATCGACCGCGCGATTCAGCGCGGCGCTGGCGGCGGCGAGGGCGATCAGGTCGAGGAGCTGACTTACGAGGGGTACGGCCCCGGCGGCGTCGCCATCTATATCGAAGCCATGACCGACAACCGCAACCGGACCGTCGCCGAAGTCCGCCATGCCTTCACCAAGCATGGTGGCAACCTCGGTACCGACGGCTCGGTGGCATACCTGTTCCAGAAGCAGGGGATCATCAGCTTCGCGCCCGGTGCCGACGAGGATGCGATTCTCGAGGCGGCGCTCGAAGCGGGCGCTGAGGATGTCCGCACGAACGATGACGAGTCCATCACCGTCGTCACCACACCGGAAGCCTTCAATGACGTCCGCGCCGCGCTCGCGGAGCGCGATCTCGAGCCCGACGA